>JBAUBA010000028.1:0-20234 GCA_049676265.1 Atribacterota bacterium | reverse complement strand
TTAAAGGCAGTCCGAAGGCCGCTGTTTTACCGGTACCGGTCTGCGCCTGTGCTATTATGTTGGTATCATTCCGCAACATGACGGGGATTGTTAAGGCCTGAATACTAGATGGTTCTTCAAAGCCCTTCTTGTAAACAGCATCTAAAACCCTTTGAGAAAGGCCGAGATGCTCAAATTTAATTTTATCTGTCATAATTTTCTCCTCAAATTAATTAAGAAAATGGGTCCTGCCCCAATTTCATCTAACAAGATATAATACCACATATTTACAATAAGTCAATAAAACGTCAAGAGAACCTGAGTAGTCGAACAAATTAGAGTATTGCCATTAGGTAATCGTTGGGCACCTGAACAAGTTGAATTATAAAAATAGACAAATAATAGATATAAATAATTCAGTAGTTAGATATATTTATAATATTAACCTATGGAGATAAATTATCAATAGGTTATAAAACCAAATTTATTATTCGCCTAAACTCGACATTTAATTCCAGCTGAATTAAAGATAACCTATAATAAAAAGGAACTTAAACAAAACAATTCCTGCAGCAATAAAAATCACTAAAGAAAAATAGTATCTTATATAAGCTCCTCTTAACCTATTGTGTATTTTTGCTCCTAGTTGAGAGCCAACTAAAGAACCTACTAAAACACAAGCTACCAATGCAAAATCTACATTTCCCTTAAAAAAGTGGGTTAAACCTCCATACCCTGATACAAATATGGTTTGAAAAAGACTCGTTCCTATAGCTACACTTGTTGGTACTCCTATTAAGTAAATTAAAGCAGGATTCAAAATGAAAGCTCCTCCTATTCCTAAAAGTCCGGAAAGTATTCCTACTCCAAATCCGAGTACAACTAAATAACAGACCGAAATATATTCTATATTAGAAATAGGTAAGGAAGTAATTGGAGGAATCTTTACATTCCGAATTTTTTGAGAAAACGCAGTGTCTACTACTCCTCCTCGAGGAGCTCTTTTTTTTGCTTTTTTACTTTCGAGAAACATAGAAATTCCTACCAGAGAGAGAAGGACTATGTAGATTAGATTTATCCAAAGGTCCATTTTGCTAATGGTAGAGCCATGAATCATAATAGTTCCTAAACTTTTTAGCCACATTAGGATTCGTGCTCCAAATTCTGCTCCCACTATTGATCCCATCAATATAAATCCAGCCAGCTTATAATCTATATGGCCATAACCTCGGTGTTTCAAAGTTGAAGCAGTAGCGGTTCCTACCATTTGAACAAGACTGCTCCCTATAGCAATAATATAAGGAACATTAAATACTACGTTTAACAATGGCACTAAAAGAAATCCTCCACCTACTCCAAATAATCCAGAAAGAACTCCGGTAATAAAACCTATCCCAACAAAGCTTATATAATCAATCATTGAAGATTTCTTTTGCTCCTTGATAAATCTAATTAAAGAAAAGGAATCTAAAAGTTATACAAAGTAGCTTTTTTATAAATTTATTTTATACCTTTTAAAAATTCTTTTACAATATCTAAGCTCTTTTGTTCTATAATTAAATTGAATAATTTTTCTTTCAATTCAGCTGGAAGCAGCTCAATGCTTTTAGTAGTAGAACTATCGAATTTAGCCATCGGATAGAGCTTTAAAATTTTATCTTTTTGTTTTTCTGAACATTGCAATTGAAGGACCTTCATTCCTGCTAATACATCTTTAGCTAAACTACCCATATCAACCTGGCATAGTTTTTCATTTCTTTCCTCATTAATCCATATATTAATAGGATACATCTTTAGTTTGGCATAATTCATTTGAATCTCCTTGCTTAGTTTTTATAATGCAGGAATTTCAAAGACTGATTGTCTTTTAGATAGGTATTCTTCGGTGCAAAATGGAGAACCAAAACCATATTTATCAGCACTATCCATTACCATATCGAACACTTCTGGTCTCATAATAAGTTTGGTAGGTTTTACCTTATCCTGTATGATACTTCTAATCATACTCCCGCTAAATGGCTGTCTTTCTTTTACGTGCCCGCATAAACCAGAATAAGTTACCTCACCGCATATGGGGCAATACCACCACTCTAAAATACGAACTGGTTTTATATTTAGGCTATCTTTAGGGATTTGATCAAATATTCGGTGGGCGTCATAGGGGTTATAATAACTACCTACCCCGGCATGGTCTCTGCCAAACATATGATGGGTACACCCTAGATTACTCCTGATAATAGCGTGAAGGATGGCTTCTTTGGGACCAGCATAGCGCATATCCCAGAGGACAAATGAGACCATATGGATATCATCTCTGAAATATTTAGCATCACGTAATTTTTGATGACCCGAAACAATGGCTTCATCGATATAATCACCTATCCTCTTTGGTCCAATTATACAGCTTACCAATATCCCAGTTTTTAGCTTTTCTACTGGGAGATCGCCGTTGGTTGAAAACCAGGCTCCTTTCATTAGCCATTCATGACCGGTATGAGGTACATTTCTGGTTTGATGGGCAACTACTCTTTCCCAACCTTTTTTGGTAAATATTTTTCTTAATTGGTGTGGGGTATACCAGAATTTATCAAAGGGAGGATTAAACTTTGGAATATTTACCAGAGTGATTTTTCCGCCAATAAAAGTATCTTTTAAGGTATGGTACATTTTTACTCCCGGATGTTTTAAATCAGTTGTGCCTAATACAGCCCGTTCAAGACTTAATTTATTATAATTAAATATTTCTTCTATTTCTAATACAGCTAAAGCATGGTCACTATAAGTAAGAAGGATAGTATCTTTTTCTTTTATTCCTTTTTCCTTAATTTCATCATTGGCAATGTCAAATACAATAGGAATGGGCCAAAGTGTTCCATTCATTAGTGTCATTTTTTCGCATACTGAATCAACATCACCTTTGCCCATAAAACCTTGCAAGGGAGTAAAAAAGCCATAAGCAAGATCAATGCATTCCCTGGTAACGCGGGAAGATACGGGAACTCGTTTTAATCCTTTAATTCGCTTCTGTGCTTCTATAATTGGTAATATCCGCTCTACGATCTCTTTACCACCGTGTCCCATACATTGCATTCTTTCCCTCCTGTATATAATTTATGAAAATACCAATCCATAAAACTAACCCTATAGAGGTTGGCATAACAGTAAATGGTCAGGGCGAACCTCGTCTAAACTAATGATAACGATATTTCTCTTTGTCATATTTATTCCTCTTTTATGTTGTACCTTAAGTTTACATATACCCCAATTTCCTTAATCTTTCCATTGCTTTTTCCTTGTCTTGCCTTCTGCCTGCTCTCTCTGGAACATTCTCCAGATCCTGTTCCCAAGCAGGGATACCGACTTCTCCCGGGTTAGAACTACTTCTTGCTCCTAAAGAACGATAGCCTATCTTATAGAGGGGACAGTAAGGGAGATGATGTAAATGGGTGTTATCCCAGATATCTCTTTCGGTGAAATGCAAAATAGGAGAAACTCTGGTATGTTCCGGCATCAGATGCCCAGCTTCATGATAAGTAAAGTATTCATCTTCTTTCCTTGCTGCTTGTTCATCTCTTCGAAGAGCCATGAATAAGAGCTCGGTATTACTTTCCTCAATAAATTTATTAAGTACTACTGTCTTCATTAGATGATTACCAGCATAAGATTCCGCTTCAAAGGGAAATGATTTAAATTCAAATTCAATACGCTTGAGTTCAGCTTGATTACGTTCATCCAAATCTTTTACTTGGATATCATTCCCTAAGTGACTCTGACAACATTTAAGCATATTAAAATTACATAACCATTTCAGGTCTATGTGCCATTTTTTAGAAATAGTAACTAAAAAATCAGTTATCTCCGGAAAGGCATCTCCTTCATCGATGGTAATAACTTGAGGGAGATCAAGGTTTTCTTCTATGCATACTTGGCGAATAATCCATAAATCAGTGGTGCTATCTTTTCCACCGGTCCAGGTAATAGCACATTTTGCAGGATCATATTTTTTAAAAGCTTCACGCACTACTTGCTTTGATTTTTCTATTAATTCCTTGTTCTTTTTCTTTACTTCTTCGTTCATTCTAATTCTCCTTTTTATTTAGTAATTAGCCCATCGATTTATTTGGGGCTTTAGTTTACTTTTCATTCTCTCTGTCTCTGAAGAATATTTTATAATATTATTTACTTCTTCAGGATCTTCTTGGAGGTTATACATTTCCCAACTCTGATTGGCTTCTCTGTAAATTATCTTTAGGTCATTCTCTTGATAGAAGCATGTCGGTTTGTCAGTTTCTTTTTCATGATTACTAGTTTTACCAATCGCTTCTCCAAAGACTCCGTTTTGAGGATAATTCTTTAAAGGAAGTACGGAATGCCCTCTAAATTTCTCAAATGATTCAAGATTAAAAAGATGAAGAATAGTAGGAGGGATATCAATATTACTAACCAGGGTATTACATACTTCCCCCTGGGTACGATCGTTAAAATAAATAATTAAAGGAGAACTTATGAGTTCAGAATACATTTTGCCATCATGAGAGAGACCATTGTGTTCACCAAATTCATCTCCGTGGTCAGTAGTGATAATAACCACTGTATCCTTTAAAACATTATATTTTTCCAATATGCTAAAAAATTCTTTAATATAATTATCAGTTTCACACACTCCGGCATCGTAAAGTTTTTTTAAAAGTTTTACTGTTTCTTTATTTGATACATCTCTCTTAAGTATTACTTCTTTGAAAAGATTTAGCATTTCATCTTCAGAAAGATTAATCGAGGGATCTACTTTATTTAAATATTCTTTTGCAGGAATATAAGGTTCATGTACATCCATATAATGCGTCCACAAAAAGAATGGACGATAATGATTATCTTTAATATGAGAAGATAACCATTGGTCCACTTTATAATTAATACCATCTCCCTTGATATAAGGAATTTTATCACTTACCTCATCCTGCATAGAATCATAAAAAACATCCCAACCTCTGTTCCAACCAAAATAACCACAAAGGTAGGGATTAGAATGAAAACCAGCAGTAGTAATTCCAGATTTTTTTAGAACTTCAGAAATTAAAGTTCTTTTTGGTGAGCACTTCTTCTGCCTACCATATTCAAGATAATAAGAAGAGGTAAGCAGACCGGGGAAGGAAGCCTGAGTATAAGGGCCAGTAGATTGAGCATTTGTAAATTTAATACATTTATCTTGTAAGGAATCGATAAAGGGGGTTAGCTTATTTTTGTTTCCATAACACCCTAAAACATCTTTTCTTAAGGTATCTATAGTTAATAAAATGATGTTCTTCAACTGATACTCCCTTCATATTATTGTATAGTATATTTTTTTACTATGTTAGATAATTTTTGTACTTTTGTATTTATTATTATATTCGACAAAAATATCAAAAATCTTTCTTTTAATCACAAATTTATTACTACTTATTTAACTGATTCTTATCCCTTTTTTCCTCTTTTTTTTATTTTTATAATCTAAACAACTTTCCTTTAATAAAAGCAATAAGTTAATCTTTTCATATTTATTTTAATATATATGAACATGACCTTCGAACTTAAATCCTCTCAGAATCAGCTAATAAGAGAGAACTAGTCCATAAGAGTACCACCATTAACATCTAAAATTTCACCTGTTATAAAAGAGGCTTCAGGAGAAGCCAAAAATAACACAGCAGATGCAACATCCTCTGGTGTTCCTATTCTTCCCAGGGGTACAAGTGGAATAATCATTTTCTTCTTTTCTTCATCTGTGGATTCAGTAGCAATTGACCCGGGAGCCACAGCATTAACATTTATGTTATATGGTGCAAGCTCAAATGCCAAAGATTTAGTAAGACTAATAATACCGGCTTTGGAGGCGCAATAATGTGCTTTTGTTGGATTACCAAATGTAGCATAGACAACTCGCCCAGTCTTTCCTGTAAATGAGGTGATATTAATGATTTTCCCAGATCTTTGTTTAGTCATGTTTTTGATTACAGCTTTACAACAATTGAAAACACTTTTTAAGTTAATACTCATTACTCTATCCCACTCCTCTTCTTCTAACTCCACAATCGGTACGGATCTGGCGAACACAGCAGCATTATTGATTAAAATATCAATTCCGCCGTAGGAGTTAATCACTTTATGTATCATTGCTTCTACTTCGGCACTTTTTGAAACATCTGCCTTAACAACAAATGCCTTAAACCCTTTCTGGTTAATTTGTGTTGCTACCCTCTCTCCCTCTTGAAGATCGATATCGTTAATAATGACAGTTGCTCCCTCCTGAGCAAACCTCTTCGTAATAACCATCCCCACCCCTCTGGCGGCTCCAGTTATCAATACAACTTTTCCTTGAAATTTCATTTTCCTTTTCTCCTTCTAGTTTTATTTCATTAACAAATTTGGTAAAAATAGAACAATGTCAGGAATATATGTAATAAGAAACAATACCAGTAACAATGGTATGATAAACGGAAACGTATATCTAAACGCTTTTTGAAAAGAAATTCCCCCCATGGTAGACACTACATATAAGACAGGTCCTACCGGGGGCGTAAGATTTCCTATCATCAAATTTAGAACCACAATTACTCCAAAGTGCACTGGATCTATCCCTAATTTTTCAATAATAGGAAAAAATATTGGCGCTAGTAGTATTATAGAAGGAGTAACTGTAGTAACCATACCCATTAAAAGCATCACACAGTTAGCCATTAATAGAAACACTGGACGAGTAATATGTGCTGACGTAATAAAGCTCAACAAAATCCGAGGAATATTCTCCCTTGTCAATATCCAGGTGAATGTACCCACTGTTGCCAAAAGAAAAAGGACAACCCCTATTCTGACGACAACTTCAAGTAAAATCTTCGGAAGATGGCTCAACTTAAGCTCCTTATAGATAACAAATCCCAGAAACGATGCCCAAAGTACAGCAACTACAGCACCTTCTGTAGGAGTAAACACACCTAAAAAAATTCCTCCAAGTAATATCACAGGCGTCAACAAAGCCAGGAAAGATTTACAAAAGCTTCTGAATATTTTTTTCATAGACGGAAAAGCATCTTTTGGATAATTTTTTTTTCTTGCATAAAAAAAGACCATTATCATTAATACGATCGCCATTAATATTCCAGGTATAAAACCTGCCAAAAATAACCGTCCAATTGATGCATCAAAAGCCATTGCATAAATTATCATTGGTACACTTGGAGGAATAATAGGCCCAATAGTTGATGAGGCAGCAGTTATCGCTACAGCGAACTCGGAATCATATCCACGCTCTTTCATAGCCTTTATCTCTATCGCTCCTAACCCACCTGCGTCGGCAATAGCACTTCCTGACATTCCAGAAAAAATTAGACTGGCGAGTACATTAACATGTCCCAATCCACCTCTTAGATGACCTACAAGAGACTCTGCAAAATCAAAAATCCTTCTGCTCGTTCCTCCAGCGTTCATTAGTAATCCTACCAACATAAACATCGGAAATGCTAAAAAGGGGAAAGAGTTAACAATTTGAAACATCTGTTGTGGAATAATAACTACTGGAACCTTTTCAATTAATAAGTATATGAATGAAGCAATTGTTATGGCGACTGAAATAGGTGTGTTTAGAATTACTAAAAATACGATTATGACAAAGATTAACAGCATCATTATAGCTTTCCCTCATCGTTCTTTTGGGTGAACCATTTTTCTAATGAGAAGACCAATGCTGCTATCGCAAATATTAGTAAAGTTAAATAGATGATAAATTTTGGTATTCCTAAAGCTGCAGTTTTAATAAAACCAGCTTGGGTAATGAATTTGATGTCAATAGCAATTATAATGATACAGAAAAATACTATCAGGCTCCATACTATCTTCTCGGTAATTTTTCGAAACTTGGATGATAGAAGGTGCCCAAAAAAATCCACACTTATATGGGTAATAGAAGAGTTCTTGTTAAAAGCCAACGCCGCACCAATAAATATAGTCCAGATAAGAATAATTCTGGCGGCCTCATCAGTCCAAAAAAAGGGACTATTAAAAACATAGCGTGAAATTATTCCAGCAGACAAAGTAAAAATCATCAAAACCATAAGAATAATACCTAAAATAGAAACAACTGAATTGAAAACCGAAGAAATATTTTTTACGGTTAATAATAGCCTCTTGTCTCGTTTCATTTATTTATCCCTTTTCTATCTATTCCAATCTTTAAGGTACACAAAATAAAATTGATTTTATTACACAAACACACCTAAATTCATTGGGAGAAGATTACTAGCATCTCCTCCCAATGAATCCTTTTTATAAAAATACTTTATTCCTGTGCCTTAAGAATCCTATCGTAAAGACCTTCTCCCCACTCTTTCTCGAACTCATATGGTACATCTTTTACAGCTTCCCGAAATTTTTCAATATTCGGTTTCATCACTATCATTCCCTCATCCAACAACTGTTCAAGAAGTTCGTATTTCATTGTATTATATTCTTTAAAACTGTTTTCCTCGAATATCTTAGCCCCTTCTAAGAGAATATTTCGATATTCCTCAGGAAGGCTCTGATATTTCTTCTCATTTATAAGTAAAATCTCTGGATTAAGAGCATGTCCGGTAAGAATCAGATATTTTTGCACTTCATAGAACTTAGCAGCGATAATCTGTGGAAGCGGGTTTTCCTGTCCATCTACAACTCCCTGTCTTAGCGCTAAGTATACTTCCGCAAGTGCCATAGGGGTTGGAGAAGCACCCCAGGCAATAAACGAAGCATTCCTTAAAGGAATATTGGGAATCCGGATTTTTAGCCCTTTCAGGTCTTCTGGCTCATATATAGGTTTATTGGCAGTTAGATGCCTTGCTCCTAAATATCCTATAGCAAGTACCCGGATATCTCGTTTGGAAATGAGTCTATCTCTTATTTCGTCTCCGATAGGACCGTCTAACACTGCAAACATACTCTCCGCGTCTTTAAAAACATACTGTCCAGCAATAAGCCCCCACGCCGGTTCTAAACGGCTGAGCAAGCCGGGTCCCCCTGTTCCTATATCTACTGTTCCAAGGGAAATATTTTCAACAAGAGTATTCCCTGCCCCTAGAGCGCCCTGAGGGTGTACATCTATGATTAATTTTCCATCACTTTTTTCCTTCACATAGTCAGCCATTGCCAGTGCAGCCTTCTGTATAGGATGTGTTATGGGAAAAATATGCCCTAGACGAAGAGTAACTACATTTTGTTGGGCAAAAATTTCCCCGCCTAATAATCCAATTATTATCACTATGCATAAAAAACCTAACATTAATCTAATTCTTAATACCTTTCTCATTATTATACCTCCTTTTTAAATTTGATTTTATACTTTTGTATCCTAAAAATCTATTACGTGTCTCATCACTCCCTTCTTTTAAAATTTTCCCTTCCTCAGTACAGAAAAATCTCTGGCTAGGTATTATCGTATTCAAACTTCCCACCAGGCTTTAAAACAACAAGTTTTACTCCGGGAATACTATCTTTTATGTAATCTTCTAAAACTTTCGTGTCCTGCTTTATAATAGGAAAAGTATTGTAGTGCATCGGAATGACAATTTCAGGTCTTATCAATTTTGCTGCAATTGAGGCAAGTTTTGGTCCCATATTGTATTTTCCGCCAATAGGAAGAATTGCTATATTAGGATTATAAATCTCCCCAATCATTCTCATGTCTGTAAACAAACCGGTATCCCCAGCAAAATATATCCTCACACCATTCTCTGTTTCGATTACATATCCTGCTGAGCCTGCTCCCGGCAACATTTTTCCTTCACTTAACCACTCCTCACCGTAAAGCTCAGTAAGATGTGCTGCAAAGGTCATATGAATGGTAATCCCGTCTATCCTTGCTGAGCCACCTATATTCAAAGTACAAGAGGCTTCATTATACTTTAGACCTTTACTGTCAGCATAATGACCTATCTCTGGTGAACAGATAAGTTTTGCGCCAGTAGCCTTTACAATTTCAATGGCATCTCCTATATGGTCGTTATGGCCATGGCTTACGCATACAATATCAGCCCTCTTAATATCTTTTGTCTTTATTGATGATACGGGATTTCTATTAAGCCAAGGATCAAAATAGATGTACTTGCCTTTATCAGTTACAATTTCAAAAGCCGCATGTCCTAACCATCTTATACTTACCATTTTTACCTCCTTATCAGTGTCTTTTTATAAAATTATCATCGCTTACTTACTACAAAAAAAACCGAGCAAGCGATTTTTTATCCCCAAGGCAATTCCTCAAAAGATATATTATCAAACCAAATTTTACCTCTTCCCAGGACAAAACATCTAATATCTGCTGCAGTAGCCTCTTTAGGAGCTCTTACTTCAAGAGTATTTTGTTCCCATTCAGTTGTTCCTTTTCGAGGTTTTGTTCCAGGGAGGAATGAAGTATAAGTGAAAAACCCACCCATACTATCTAAAAATGCTACTTGAGTATGAGCAAATCCATCAAGCTCTGCGGTCTTAACCACATCGGCCAATCTATAAAGCCCTCCTGGAGTTACTCTTACAGTTTGTTGCCACCAAACACTTCCTGTTCCATCGTATTCTATACCTACACTATGAGTTCCTTTAAAGTGAATCTGTGAATCCCAAAAAAGTTTACACCCCGGTCCTTCAGAAAGAAGAGTACATTTAACCCAATCGGCAGGATATCCAGTATTAGGATAAGCCTCCTTCTCAAAGTCACCGTTTACTAAGCGCTCTTTAATATGACCCTGATAATAGTTTCTAAAGCTCCAAACTATATTGCCTGAAGGATCAACTTCTATTACCTGTCTGCGCTGTTGGATAGAGATCAGTGTATTTCCATTAGGCAATCTATCTGCCTCATAAGGCATCCCAAAATAACCCAAATAAAAAGACCAGATAATTTCACCATTATTGTTCACCTCAATTATGCGATTGTTTTTTGAATCAGTTATTAGCGTATTTCCATTTTGAAGCCTGTCTGCATCTCTTGGCCAATTGAGCATCTTTAAAGACCCATCTCCATATGACCACACTATATCTCCTTGAGGATTAATTTCCATAACCTTATTTTGGTCAGAACTTGCCACAATTGTGTTTCCATTTTGAAGCCTGTCTGCATCATGACAATGCTTGAGTTTAGTATATTTCCAGACAATGTTTCCCTTTTTATCAACTTCTATCATTCTATCGTTATTTCTATCAGAGATAAGGATTGCTCCCCTTTCCGTTTCCTCTGCATCATTTGGATAACGAAGATGCGAACCATCACTTAATATACCACTCCCCTTGCCCCAACTCTCCGAACTCCATATTATATTGCCCCTCCTATCTATCTCTAAGATTCTATTGTTCCAAGTATCACTAACTAAGATGTTACCATTTTTTAATACTTTAGAACTGTGGGCAAAAACCAAGCCATTTGAGTAGCGCCATACTATCCTACCGATAATATCGACTTCTAAGATCTCACTGCCAAACCCTGACCAGTAACCGGCATCCGTAATAAGTGTATTGCCATTAGCTAACCTTTCTACGCCACAAGGCCAATCAAGCATTCCAGGGGGTGAATAAGTTGTAGGTATTTCTTTTTTCATCTGTACTTTCCTCTCAATTATTAAAACCTCAATCTGGTATTTACTATTTTTAGAAGATAATTAACCAAGATAACCTAATCGAGATAATCTTTCTCTGATTTCATCTTCATCTTCTTTCGAATATACCCTCTCTTTTTTGGTTAATACTTTCCCTTCCATATCCTGGGGTATAGGTACTCCAAATAAATGCAATACTGTAGGTGCTATATCTAAAAGATCCGCATCGGATACTTTACCTCTTTTAGGAACTCCTTTCCCTGCCATTGCAAAAAAACCAAAAGGACCATGACCACCATCATCAGGACCTTTAGGAGTATCATAAGAGTAAATTGAGTCATAACCTATAAGTTCGCTTATGTTCCAGCAACAGTTATCAAAGTAAACGAAAAGATCAGGACCAAACCTTGCATATTCACCTGAATGGATGTCTTTTCTTTTATACACTTTGGTGTCTAACCTCTCACCCTTTTCATCTGTTATAGCTTTCAATTTTACAGCTAGCTCGTCTAAAAGTCTGTCGTAATCTTGGAAATCAACTATCCCTTGAGATTCTCTTCCTTTTACATTAAGGTAAAGCTGACCGGTAAAACCCGTAGCCCAAGCTTTTGTTTGAGACCAGTCAATATCTGTCTGCATTAAAGAGGTTATCCTCTCAGGTCTTTTTCTAAGTTTCATATAACCTTCCTTAATCAGCCATTCATTTAAATTAATCCTCCCATCCAGCCTCTGAACACTATGATCGCTTGTCACGATCACCGCTGTATCCTCATCCGCTAAATTTAAAATTTCTCCTATGTTCTCATCGCAAAACTCATAATGATTTTTTAATACATTTTCATACTTAGGATGGGGAATATATCTTCTGTGATCTTTATCAAAGTAGCGGTAAAATAGATGGGCCATTCTATCAGTGCCCATGACTACGGTAAATACAAAATCACATTTTTTTTCCTTTATGAAATACTTTGTTAGCTCAAATCGTTGTTTATCCATATCATAAATTCGTTTCAACACCACTTCCTTATCCATTTGTCGAAAATTCATATCAGAGGTAGAGGCATCAATGATATACTGGCCTATTATTTTTTCAATTTCTTTCTTCAATGAAGCAGGATGGGTAAACTGTTTATTCAAACTGGGGATCATAAAAGAAGAAATACTGTACCCACCCGGAATCTCCGGAGGGGGATAAGTAACCGGAACATTAATTATTGCTACTTTTTTGTTATAGCCTGACAGGATTTCATAAATTGTATCCACCCTTTCATCTCTAACCCTTGAATTTACAAGTTCAGACTGTCCATAAGAGTAGTCGTCTCTGTAAGTAAAGTCCCAATAGCCAAAATGTCCGGGGTTTTTACCGGTAAGTATACAACTCCACGCTTGGGGTGCAATGGGAGGAACAGTACTTTTTATTTTCCCATACATTCCCTCTTCCATCAACTTGCTTAAATTGGGAAGTTCACCCTTCCATTGATAAACTAAATCTGGATTAAGACCATCCAGGCCAATCATCACAATTTTTTTTGGTTTTTGCATTACGTCTTTCCTTAATAAATAGTTTTTTAGTTTTAAAAAAGTGCTTACAGAACACCGAGCTCCTTGAGTATATTCTTCAATATTTCTTTTTTATCCTTTGATAGTGAGCTAATAGGAGCTTTTGCATCTCCAACATCTATACCAATCAGCTTTAAAGCCTCCTTTATTACCACAGGAAAACTCCCTAAGCTGAAAGCCGACCTTAGGGGAGCTAATTTAGCTTGAGCTTGCTTAGCTCTATTTATATCTCCCCTTATATAGGCTTCGTAAATCTCTGAAACTAACTTTGGAGCTACATTTGCTGTAGCTGCAATTGCTCCTTTGCCCCCATATAAAAGTGTTCCGTAAATCAGAGTATCTCTTCCCGCTAAAACAGAGAAGTCCTCATCTGTCTTTCTAATATACTCTGCGATTAGAGTCATATCTCCACTGCTATCTTTGATCCCAACTATATTATCAACTTTAGAAAGACGAACTACCAAAGCGGCTGAAAGATTAACCCCTGTTCTCCCCGGGTTATTGTAAAGAAGCACTGGCAAGTGGGTGGATCCAGCAATAGAAAGATAGTGATCATAAAGCTCGTCCTGAGAAGGAGATATAAAAAAGGGAGTAATTATTGATACAGCATCTGCCCCTATATCCTCAGCCATCTTAGTTAGAGAAATGGTTTCCTTAGTGGTGATTGCTCCTGTTCCTGCGTATACCGGGACTTTTCCTTTTGCTTGATCCAAAACAATCTCTATAATTATTTTCTTTTCCTCTTTTTCCAGGGCATAAAATTCTCCTTGACTTCCCACAGGAAATAGACCATGAACTCCACCTTCAATTAGATAATCAACAAGTTTTCTTAATACTACTTTGTTTACTTCTCCTCTTTCATTAATGGGGGTAACCATGGCGGGAATAATTCCTTTTGGTGTAAATGACATCTTTAAATCTCCTTATCTAAATTTGCTTCTCTTGCTTCTATAGTAAATCTCTTTTTACGCCGGTTAAATGCTCGTACATTCTCTTATGAGCATCTTTACTATCTTTGTTTTTAATAGCGTTCAAGATATCAGCATACTCTTCAAATACTCGTGTCCTCTCATACCAGCAATGAATATTTTTACTCCAGAATTACCTGCTTCACAATATATCATCTTAATAGCCAATAATAATATATATTGTTTAATCTTTATTATTTTATTTATTTAAAAAGATTTGGGTAGAAATAATCAGCCATCAATCGGCAAGTAGTCCTTAGATGTTCACGTATACAGTACTCACTTTTTTCTTCATCTCTTTCCTCAAGCGCATTAATAATTGCTAAATGTGATTCTTTGGATTTTTTTTCAATCAAAACTGATTTTTGTGTAATATTTCTTGTTAAAGCTGTAAGATCTCTTAATTTGTTATAAAATTCTGATAAAAAAGTATTACTTGCTGTAGCAATGATTAAATCATGTAACTTTCTTCCAAAAAAGACACCTTCCTGACAATTTCTTTCAATATCAATTTCTTTAATTCTTTCTCTTATTTCTTTTATATTTGAAAAAAATTTAGTATCACCTTTTTGACAAGCTAACCTTGCAGCCATGCCTTCTATGCCCTCTCTGCTCTGAAATATATTAAATATTTCCTCTAACGATATCTTTCTTATTACGTATCCTCTTGAAGGTTCTTGTTCAAGTAAACCATCGGAAGCTAATCGCCATAAAACCTCTCTTACAGGTGTTCTACTTATGCTGTATTCTTCACTAATCTCACGTTCAACTAAAATACTTCCGGGCAATAGTTTTCCGGACATTATTTTTGTTTTTAATTCTTTATAGATGGTATTTTTCATTTTTTATTATAACCAACCTATGTATACCATTGGTATATTTTCTATAAAAATAATAGTATAATTATATTAGTTTGTCAAGTGTTCGAATTGCCTTGTCTGTGACATTTTCGTTTCTTTTTGTCACTGGAGTAATTACGGGAAATGTGGCAATCTCTATTCCAAAACTCCTCCCCCCTTGCGAGAGCAGTGGAAACAACCTCTACTTGCAAATAGAACAAGCGTCTTACCTGTCATTTTACAAAAAGTTAAAAAAAGCTACCGAATTATTGGCCTGGGACACCTTCCCCATTTATTCTATTAAGCTGTCCGCTTTTCTTTTTAGCAAATGCGAGTATGGCTCCTAAAGCAATCGATAAAAATGCAGCAGATAAAACCCTATACTCCGGAGGCAATAAAAATGTTATCGTATGTGCCGGTATCCAAAAAATAGGTATCGTTCTCATTAATACAAATGATATAAAATTATCCCAATCAATCCTCTTTACTACATCGCTGAGCGTTACCTTCCCCTTTTTATTTTCATACTTCAAATCGATAAATGTATCAGTTACTCGATGAAAAGCCATCATAGTTGGTGCAAATGATAAATTCATTATAAAGCTGACGAAAAACGCAAAGGCGAACTTCGAATTTCCACCGGGTAAAAATCCATTTGCTAAAGCACCTGCAATTCCTGCAGCAAACACGCTAAATATCAATACAATAACCATTCCTAATAATCCCCATACAAAAGCTCTATATAGCAATCCATTTGGAATATTCCAGTCACCTGTCACAATTCTTCTAGCCAAAAGCTCTCCCATTGTAGCAAGCATAAAAAATTTGATAAAGCCCCCCATATAGGCATGTTCGGTTGTGAATTTCACGAACATTTCATGAGTTACCGGGACTACCAATATTGCAATAAAGGCCGCTAAGCCGGCCAGCCAAAAAAAATCTCCTTTTTTCAATCAAATCACTCCTTAAAATATGTTTGACATAAATAAAGACAGACAACTGTTTATCAATTTCCTTCTTAGGTATTTCTTTAAAAAATAGTATGTGTTCTTATTTATTTAAGGGTGGTAAGAAGCGGCTTTTAGGTAGATAACTGGTCGGCCAGACAAAACGATTTTCGAACTTTTTGTATGAGTGGGGAAACTGAAAAAGTATATCAAAAGTTAGAAGAAGTAATTAATGCTTGATGTGATTACTGATTATTGTACCTCATTTATAACGTTAGAAAAAATTACCGAATTATTAAGCTGGTGAGACCAACCCCTGACATATAGGGGCATCCCCTGTTACTTCTATTTTTATAACAAATTGTTATATCTGCTTCGGAGCTCCTCTTCGGAGATGAGTGGGTGGCTTATTTCGTAAAGAGTTTCTTTATTCATTACACCTTTTTTAATCAACTCATAGCCTGCTCTTTTCACCGCATTCAGTACGGCTTCCCCATCTTTGGTCAATTTCCCTTTCTCTTTCATTAAAAAGGCATGGGGTCTTAGCACTGCACCGGCGAATTCCACATTCGCCCCTTTCGCCAGCTCTTCGGTGATGCGTACTACCGTTTCAAAGTTCGCTTTCTCCCACCATCCACCGGTAGATAGGGGCACGATTTTACGAATCTTAACCTGTTTATGGAAGCTGGCTCGTGTGCGCCCCTCATGAATCTCAAGGTAAGGTTCAATTAAAGGACATAACCTATTGATGAAATTCTGCATCTCACCTGGTAATGGGATATAAACCGGAGTGGCTAAGACAAGGATATCCGCCCCCCTAAGTTGAGGATAAAGCAGCTGCATATCATCCTTGATGCAGCATTCTCCGGCTTTCTCATACCAGCAGTACATCTGGCCACAAGTACAGGGCTTTACTTTAATACGTCTGGCGTAGAATAGCTTGACCTCAGCTCCGGCATCCATCATTCCCTGAATGAAGGGAGTAAGTAATAGAGCGGTATACCCCTTTCCCATTCGAGGGCTGCCATTTATCGCAATGACCTTCATGGTTACATCCTCCTTTATGTTAAAGAAAATATCAATTAGTTACTTAATCTATACTCCGTGTTTTTTAAGGGCAAGGAAATAAATATTATAGATTTTTATATTATATTCGACTCTTTATATTAAAAATCCTTCTTTTTCTGAAAAATAATTTATAAAAAATAAATAAAGCCCTTCAGCAAAATGCCAAAAGGCTGGAAAGTCTGGCTCCCCGGGCTGGTCTATATATAGAACTTTTTTCTATCAATTTTACTATCAAACTTCTTTTAAAAAAACTTGTTATCCTAAGAGAAACTATAGAAATCCTATCTATTTGGCCAAAAAATATAAGAACTTGCTCGATTCAGTGGAAGCAGTAAATCAAGGCAGAACTGGCCAGAATGAAAAGTATTTCAAGAGCAAGAAGTGCAATAATTGGACTTCTTAAAACCCTAATAATCAATCCTTAATTCCCAGAAAATCTGCCAGGTTGACTGTCCTATCTTCAATAGGGCCAACCTGAATAGATTCTTTCAAGATCCTTACGATCTTCTCACCATCTGGTTTTTGGGCTTCGCATTTAACCGTGATCACGTAATGGCCATTCTCATCTGCATTTTTATACAAGGCGCCAAAGATACCATCATCCGCTCTCCAATCACCATGATGACCATCATCGTGAAGAGTTAATTTCTTTTTCTTGGTGAGGGCATACTGAAAGAACTTCCCCAAATTTATCACTCTTTTCTGAAGCATCTTCTTTAAATTGGGTGTGGGTTTTTTGATCTCGGCAGTAACCTTGGCATCCCTTAAGATTTCTGGCGCTGAGTCAAAAAGACCTAACACCTTCACTTTGATCTGAACTGCCTCACCCCTGCGGTAACTGGGTTGCAAGCCGAAGATGTTAGCCAAAAGCGGAGAACTGCCGGAAACCGTAAGATTTACCTGCTCACTTTCTCGATTAATCTCTTTACCAAAGAGGGTAGCCTGCCAATCACCGGGTTTCGGCTCATCTATTTGATAGAAACAGAAGGTGTCTCCTTTTTGATAATCTACTCCAGGAAAGCTGTGGAAATTCTCTGGACTAATCATCTCCTCTTGGGGGGTCTGCAAATGGAGTTCCACTACACTTCCCTGCCAATCAACAAAGAAAGTCGCTGAGCTAATGTCAGGATCGATGGGAATTTGGTAATCCAGTTTTTTATCTTGAGAGATCATATCATTATAGGCAAAAAGGACTGACTGGTTATGAGCGTGAGCCGAAATCCTTTGATAGATCTGGGTGATGTCAGGAATTCCTCCTGGAAAAAATATCCCGCCTGTACGCATGGCAATCTCTTCCAGGGTCTTCTGATCGGCATCAGTTCCATAGGCAACGGTGTAAATAGGCCATCCCCTATTCACATATTCTTCCACCGCCGGCGATAGCTCACCGGTATTGTGCTTGCCATCTGACATCAGTAGAGCTGCCTGGGAAACTGACTCACTTGCCCTGGCTAATTGTTGTAAGCCATGGTTTAAACCTGCGCCAATGTTTGTATTACCACCTGCACCAACTGCTCCTACAGCTGCTTGGAGTTTGCTTTTATTTTCCGGGGTTGCCTGAAGAAGTTCAACCTCTGTATTTGCACCGGCAGCAAAAGTGACCAAACAAGAATAATCATCATTTTGAAGGCCGGCAATAAAGCCTTCAGCTGCTTGTCTTTCTTTTGCCAGCTTCTCTCCGCTCATACTGCCCGACCTATCCATCACGATTGATACCGCAAGATCCTTTTCTAGCTCAGCATCAGTGAACCCTTCTTCTGTAGGGACCACTACTACCACTACTCCTTCCCATTCGGGATCTTTGTTACCATACATCCATTTGGAGAAATCTTCTTTGGAGTATTTTATGCCATCTCCCCACTTCGTTCCCGGATCATTGCAGATGACCTTATCTTCAGTAAAACCTCTCACCACGACCCAGTGGCCACATTCTCTAAGGTCTCTTTTGTAACCGCTCGTTGTTATAATTTCACCAAAAACAGCTACAATGACCGGCCGACCTTCATTGACTTCCTGCTCGATTTTATCTAAATTCCATCCTGTGTTACTATAGCTATCTGAAAAATCACTGTTGTAATTCTTTACTAAGTAAGTCAGTATTTTCGGTGGAGTAGACTCTCCATTATAATTATTTGTAGTCGTCCATTGGTTTTCTCTAACCAACCAATCGTTGATATCCTTGATGCCTTGTTCAGTGGGGATTGTTTTGTTATGATAGCAATAAACCATCAAGAACGAGGTTGGTCCACAATTTTTAGTAGATGGATCCCCCTCCCATCTACTTTTCCATCTACCTGGTGGGACCTGTGTTATATAGGGCACCGGGATATCCCCATCTCCTTTAGTTAATTCAAATGTTTCGTTATCTTTACTCTCGCCTGTCTCAGCACCTTTAATCTTTTTATACTCTTTAACATTATTTAAAAGTTTCAGAGAAAACCCATTTTTATAGACTTCTTTGGCATAATATTCCTGTTCTTCTTCTGGTAATTTCTGCAACAAATCAATAAATTCTTTTTCATGTTGGTCTAGCTCTTCAAGGGAAGATAGATAAATATTAAATATAGTAGGAAATATCCCTTTAATATAATCTTTTATATTAATTGTTTGAGAAGAGACTGATAAAATTAGAGAAAATATGATAATAAAAACAAAGCTTAAGATAATTACTGAAAGAAAGATGTTTTTTTTAATAATAATTTCACCTCCTATTTTTAATTATTATCAAGCTAAATTTCCAAAGCCCTTTTAATATAATAATACAACATAAGTTTTAAAAATCCTTCTTTTTTAAGATTTATACTTTATCAAAAATTATTATAAGGACCTTGCAAAATTTCTCAAATCTTTTATAATTCACTATTGCCGCAATATTGCTCCTTAAAAATCTTGTCTTACCCCCTAGAACTGCTTCCTCGATCTGGTTAAGTTTAGTAGATATTTGATTATTGGTAAAATTTATAATTCCCGCTTATGATTACCTATGAAACTTAAAAATCGTTTGTTATACGCGAAATTTGAAGGGTTATTTTTATAGTTAAGAGTTAAAAAGTTAAAAAATTCCTTTTTGTCGTTTTTTCAATACAGAAGGCGAAAAAAATTAGATATTTATTCTGAATTGGTATATTCAAGTTTTTGGTACAGGAATTGGTAAATAACACCTTGACCTTCAACGTAGAATGAAAAACTAGTATGAACAGGCCCTGCTTAATTTATCTTATATTTGTCGTGTTATTACCTTCTTTACTTCATCTAAAGAAAAATAATCTTTTGAGCTAGAAA
>JBAUBA010000027.1:0-25668 GCA_049676265.1 Atribacterota bacterium | reverse complement strand
AATGGTGTGCCCGAGAGGACTTGAACCTCCAATCTACGGCTCCGGAGGCCGCCGCTCTATCCAATTGAGCCACGGGCACACATATAATCTATCTACCATAACTTAGCCTATCAGCTAAACTTTTGGGTAATCCGGCATAAATTATTTTATCTTGGGTTAGATGAATCGGGTAGGAAACGCGAAAAATATTAACAATTCCGTATTTCAGGTCATACATTCCATAGCTTGCCTTTGGATTACCGTCACGAGGTTGACCAACACTCCCACAATTAATAATATACCTTTTATTCTTGCTAATTTCAATACGCCCGCCATTTCTATAATTTATATAATCTATTTGATTATTATTTTCATCAAGAGAAAAACATCCTGCTAAATGGGAATGACCTACAAAACATATTTTAAAATTAAATTTATTGAAGATTAAACTTGCGGTATTTTTATCTAAAATGTATTCTAATATTGGGTCTTGAGGACTGCCATGAACTGCAAAGACTTTATTTTTAAGATCAATCTTTTTGTTCAGGCTTAATAGAAAATTAATGTTATCTTTTTTTAATTGGCGAGAAGTCCATAATATTGCAGCCCTCGCAGCGTAATTAAAATAATTTATATTTACTTTTCCCACAACTGCAAAATCGTGGTTTCCTCCAACACATTTACAGTTTAAATCTTTTACCTTTTCAATGCAATAATTGGGCTCAGCACCATAACCGACAATATCTCCCAAACAAATAAATTCATCAACCTTTTCAATGTTTTTTAAAACACTATTTATTGCTTCAGAATTACTATGAATATCAGAAAGTATTCCAATCTTCATTAATCATCCCTTTAAAATAAATTTACTAGATTTAATAGAGCGTTTTTTTAATAAATTTACAATGACTTGGGATTGCTTCCCCTGCTTTCGCTGGGGCAGGCTTACTTCACTCCTCGTAATGACAGAATAATTTGATATAAATAAAAAACGGTGTATTAATAATTTACGCCGTTTTTTATGCTCTTATAATTTCCTTAATTCTCATAATTGCCGAAGTGTTTGATCTGGCCATTTCGTCTAATTTCATAGTAATAAATTTTATTGTTTCTTCCAAATCCGGAATTATTACATATTCTAATGCATTAACCCTTCGCCTGGTTTTTTCAATCTCATTGGCTAAAAGAGTTATTGATTTGTCTAATTCGGCTACTCTTAACATTAAAGGCAATATTTCATGATATTTTTTTAAAGCACTGTCCAACTCGGCAGTGGTATCAACCAGCCCATAAGAATAATATCTTCCTTCGCATTTGAGTTTGTATTGGGGAACATTTACGCTCATTACGTTCTTGAAAGAAACTTCTGCCTTACCTTTTGCCTTAGGAAACATTAGGGTTTCTTCTAAAGCCAACTTGCTCATTAAAGATGAGGTGTTAGAAAAAATAGCATAACATTTCAGAAGCTTTTCTTCTAATTCCTCCCTGGCCATGTTACTTTCTTTTGCTAAACGAACAAATACTTGAATTAGTGCATCTCTCTTATCTTTTAAGAGTTTATATCCCCGCTTGGCGACAATTAATCTCTTTTTTAATCTTATTAACTCCATTCGATTTGGATTAACATTTAACAGCATCGATATTTTTATCCTCCGTGGTTATATCCGTTGGTAAATATTTTTCTATAAATTCATCTTTTATTCTTTTTAATTCTACTTTCGGAATAATTGTTAATAGTTTCCATCCAATATTTAAACTTTCTTCAATAGTTCTATTTTCATCTTCTCCCTGCTTAACAAAATATTCCTCAAATTCATCTGAGAGTTTAACGTATTTTTTGTCTATCTCTGTTAAGGCAGCATCTCCCAAAATGACAGCTAACTCTTTAGCTTCCTTACCTCTTGCATAGGAAGCAAAAAGTTGATTCATAACATTTGCATGATCTTCGCGCGTCTTATTTAACCCAATTCCTTTATCCTTCAAACGAGATAAAGAAGGTAATACGTTAATAGGAGGATAAATCCCTTTATGGTGCAATTCTCTTGATAAAATAATCTGCCCTTCTGTAATATAACCGGTTAAATCTGGTATGGGATGGGTTTTATCATCTTCTGGCATGGTTAATATCGGTATCATAGTTATTGAGCCTTTTTTATCTTTTATTCTTCCGGCTCTCTCGTATAGAGTAGCTAAATCTGTGTATAAATAACCGGGATAACCACGTCTGCCGGGAACTTCTTTTCGAGCTGCAGAAACTTCTCTTAAAGCTTCACAATAATTAGTCATATCAGTAAGTATTACCAATACATGCATATCTTTTTCAAATGCCAAATACTCTGCGCAGGTTAGAGCCATTCGAGGAGTTATAATTCTTTCTACTGCCGGATTATTTGCTAAATTAATAAACATAACACTTTTTTCTATCGCTCCGGTTCTTCTGAAATCACTTATAAAAAAATTTGCTTC
This sequence comes from Atribacterota bacterium, assembly GCA_049676265.1. Lineage (GTDB taxonomy): Bacteria > Atribacterota > Phoenicimicrobiia > Phoenicimicrobiales > Phoenicimicrobiaceae > Sediminicultor. The sequence continues at coordinate 23,223 of JBAUBA010000027.1, read as the reverse complement.
TTCAAAAGTAATCCCCATAGCGGCAAATACAACGGCAAATTTCTCCTCTTTTCCTAATACTTTTGCCTGTCGTGCGATTTGGGAAGCAAGTCTTGCATGGGGTAATCCTGAACCGGAAAAGATGGGCAGCTTTTGTCCCCTGACCAAAGTATTTAACACATCAATGGATGAAATACCGGTTTGTATAAAATCGTTAGGATAATCTCGAGCATAAGGATTAAGTGGATTTCCATTTATATCTAATTTTTTTTCTGCAATAATTTGAGGACCATCGTCTATAGGTCTTCCTGAACCATCAAATATTCTTCCCAACACATCCATAGAGAGAGGTAACTCTATTACCTTTCCTAAAAAACGAACCTTAGTATTTGAAATATCAATTCCTGTTGTCCCCTCAAATACCTGGACAACTGCCTTGTCTTCAGTTATTTCAAGCACTTGCCCTCTTCTTATTTCTCCGGAAGATAGTTCTATTTCAACTAATTCCTGATATTTTACATCGATTGTTTTTTCTACTATTATTAAGGGCCCGGCTACTTCTGATAGAGTTAAATATTCTTTAATCATTTTTGCTATATTATCTCCTTCCCTTTAATCGGTTGTTGAACAAATTTGGGATACTATTTCTTTTTCAATTTCACTAAATACTTTTAGGTTCTTTTCTTCTATAAGTTTAGCTCTAATTATTTTTGCCTTGACTGGTAAAGCATATAATTTTTCAATAGTCACACCATTTTTAATTACTTTTTCAGCATTTTCGTGAAACATTATAATTAATCTTAAAATAAGAAATTGCTTTTTTATAGAACTATAGGAATCAGTTATGTCAAAGGCATTTTGAAGCAGGAAATCCTCCCTGATAGATCTTGCCGTTTCTAATATTAGCTTCTCATGAGTTGATAAGGCATCAATACCTACCAATCTTACAATCTCCTCTAACTCTGCTTCTTCCTGGAGTAATGCCATAGATTTATCACGTACCTCCATATATTCTTCACCGATCTCTTTTTTATAATATTCAGATAGTCCGGATAGGTAAAGAGAATAACTGGTTAACCAATCTATTGCGGGAAAATGCCTTTTGTAAGCTAACTTATCTTGTAAGCTCCAGAAAACTTGAACAGTACGTAAAGTGTTTTGGGTAACCGGTTCGGACAAATCTCCTCCCGGTGGAGATACCGCACCGACAATAGTTAATGTTGCTTCTCTATCATCACTACCCAGACATTTTACTCTTCCTGACCTTTCGTAAAAACTTGCAATTCTGGTACCTAAATAAGCAGGAAATCCTTCTTCTCCCGGCATTTCTTCTAACCGGCCTGATATTTCACGCATTGCTTCCGCCCAACGAGAAGTTGAATCAGCAATAAGCGCAACATTATATCCCATATCTCGATAATATTCCGCAATAGTTATACCAGTATATACAGAGGCCTCACGGGCGGCTACCGGCATATTTGAAGTATTGGCAATCAAGATAGTTCTTTCCATTAATGGTTTTCCGGAATTAGGATCGATTAATTCCGGAAATTCAAGCAAAACATCGGTCATTTCATTGCCTCTTTCGCCACATCCGATAAAGAGAATAATTTCTGCATCGCACCATTTGGATATCTGATGTTGTACTACGGTCTTTCCACTACCGAAAGGACCTGGTATACAGGCAGTTCCCCCTTTAGTTATGGGAAAAAACATATCAATTACCCTTTGTCCGGTAATTAACGGTTCAAAAGGAGGCAATTTTTTCTTGTAGGACCTTGATCCCCTTACTGGCCATTTTTGCAACATTTTAATCTCGTGAATCGAACCTTCCCGGTCTTCTATTAGGGCAATAGTATTTGTAACCGTAAATTTATCTTTATATATTTCTTTAATTTCACCTTGAATTCCGTAAGGAACCATAATTTTATGTTTAACAATACTACTTTCCTGGACAGTGCCTATAATATCGCCGGATATTACTTTATCTCCCTTTTTTAAAATTGGCTCAAAATCCCATTTCTTTTTTCTATCAACAGCATCCGCTTCTGCTCCTCTAGTAATAAATTCTCCGCTGCTTGCTTTTAATACATCCAGAGGTCTTTGAATACCATCATAAATGGATGAGATAAGACCGGGGCCTAATTCCACGCATAGGGGCATATCAGTAGAAAAAACAGGTTCTCCGGGGCCAACTCCTGAAGTTTCCTCGTAAACCTGTATAGTTGCCAAATCTTTATTTAGTTCAATTATTTCACCAATCAACTTGCGATTGCTGACTTTTACTACATCGTACATTTTGGCATTTTTTAATCCTTTAGCTACTACTACCGGTCCGGCAACTTTAGTTATTTTCGCTGTTTCCATTATTCTACCTCTTTTCTAAATAATATATCTGTTCCTATAGCTTTTTCAATATTCTTTCTTAATATCTTTAATCCCAAATAATTCTTTTCCGATTTACTGGGTATTATGGTTATGCTTGTAAAAGATGTTTTTTGTAGTATTTCTATTTCTTCAATTATTTGACAGCCTATTTCTTCGGTTATAAATATCACCGCATATTCTTCTTTTATTAATTTATTTAATATTTCTACAGATTCTTCCTTTTTCTTTACGGGAAATATAGAAACACCCAGCAATTTAAAACCTATTATCGTTTCTCTATTTCCCATTAAAGCAATTTTAGACATAAGTATCACGTACTCTTTCTTTAATTTTATCAGGAGATAATTTATTTAACTTGCCTGATAATATTATTCTAATATTTTTTATGTCGTTCTCTTTGGCGGTAATGAATCCTACTAACGGTTCAATCCCAAAGGTAACGTATTTTCCTATCTTTGAAAAATTTAGGATAAAATTATCTCTTAATTTTTCTAATTCCATTAAGGAATTATTCTTTTGAAAATAATTTATGCCCAGTTCTATTGTATCTTTATAATCGGTATATACAAGTTTTTCACACCAGGAAGATAAAGGAGAATCGTATATTTCTATTAAGTTTTCCGTTTTAAAATCACCTTCGGGAATCAAGAACTCTTTGGTAAAAGCTTTTTTCTCCCCTCTTATCTTTGCTCTGACGCAATTAATTATATTATTAAGATCTATATTTATTTTAATAAATCTTTTTAAAAAAAGTTCTTCTACTTCAATTATTTCTACTTCTCTAATTTTATTGAATATCATTATGTATCTTTCTTTATCTAAAACAAAATCTATTATCTCCGGGTCTTTATATTTACTATACTCGGAAAATGTTTTTTTAATTAGAAATTCAAAAGAATCGGGAATATCTTCATATTTTTCGTCTTTAATCGCTGAATTGAGTTTTCCTACATCTATAGTACTAATTGGTGAAATCAATTCATTAGAAAATTCTTTTTTTAGATATTTCGATTTTATAAGTATCTTGATATTATGAAAATCATACTTGGAGGCAAAGGTAAAATAAAGAAAATTAAAAGTAGAAACTAAAGAGATGCTTTTTATTATGTCATAAGTATGTAATAATTCTTGATTTAATGAAATCTCAAAATTTGAAGGATTATTAAGATCAAAAGAATAATCATTTAAATCACTTTCCGTTAATATTTTTATAGCAGAAGTGATATCACTTGATTTTATCATTCTATCTAATATTTCATTATTTAATAATTCTTTTTCTAACTTCTTTATTCTTCCATTAGCAAAAGCATATTCTTCTTGATTATTAGTATCTGCGGTAAAGTGTTTAAACATAAATAAACCCTTCTCTAATTAAACTACACAATATATATCGTTATTAGAATATAAATTAGTCGTTAGTCTCAAATACAATTATTAGTATATGGCTAAAAATTTAAAATTAAAAGCGAAAAACCATCATTCAAAACTTAAAACTTTCTCTCTCAGTACTAAATTTTAAGTTTTAGTTTTTGCTTCTTTATCTTTTCATTTTTGCTATATAGCATGCAAGATAAGAAAGATGGAAATCAATAGATAAAACAATATATTTAAATTTTTAATTTTAAGCTTATGTTAATTAGGGCTTACGAAAAAAGGAAATTCCTATACAATTTAATCAAATAAAATTTTACTTACCTGCGTTTCTGATTCTTCTCTAACGTTTTTTAATAGTAATTCCAATGAAATATTTTTTCTTATCGCACCAGACCCAATAATTATTCCACCTTTTATCGTAAGGTAAGAATTAGATAATTTTAATTCACCCTTTTTGCCTTTGGCTTCTACTTCTTTGTTTGTATCTTCGATAAAAACTTTAGATATTCTATTTTTATCTGAATCCCCAATAAAGATAGTTTCATCGCCTTTTTCAATATTATCTAATATCAATTTTTTTATAAAGTTTTGATATTCTTTATTGCTTAATTTTAAAATGCTTTCCAGGGCATTAGCAAAAACATCTCCCATAATTTTTTGCTTTTCTGATAGGATAGTTTTCTTTGCTCCTAAATTCGCCTCAGTTAATATTTTGCTCTTTTTTAAAGAAGCTTCTTGATTGATCTTGTATAATATGGTCTTTTTTATATTATCTGCTTCTTTTCTACCTTTATTTTTAATATTATTTGCGTTATCTTCCGCCTTAGCAATAATTTTATCTGCTTGAATTTTTGCATCAGATATAATTTTTTCGCTTATATCTTTAATAGTCATATAATAGTCGTCCTTTTATATATTTATTCCATTAAAAAGTAACAGAGAAGCTAATAAAGAGAAAACTGCATAGGTTTCTACCATAGTAACCATTACTATTGCTTTTCCAATACCTTCCGGATTCCTTGCGGCTAAACCTATGGCTGCGGCAGCAGTTTTTCCCTGATACCACCCGGAAAAGAAGCCTACCACCCCTACCGGTATACAGGCAAAAAATATTTGCATTCCCTGATCCAGTGTGATAGGAATGGGTGATCCTCCAAGAATCCCCGTTTTCATCAATACCCAGAATCCAACCAGTAAGCCATAAATACCTTGAGTTCCCGGAAAGGCTTGTAAAAATAATACCAAGCCAAATTTTTCCGGTTCTTCGGTTAATACTCCTATTCCGGCAGCACCGGCTATCCCTACTCCGATACCAGAGCCGGAACAGGCTAACCCTATAGCTATTGCAGAACCTAAGAATGCAATTACTATTCCTTGTGTAATCATCTTTCCCTCCTATTTCTAATTAATGAAAAGTTTAACTAATACTCCTAAGTCTTATCTTCCTTACGCGATACTCGATACGAATTACTGTTTCCTAACTAGTTTGAACCTTTGTATATTTAGTGATGACCTTAAAAGGTTTAAAGGGAGTTCCTCCACCTTCGTAAAACTTAGTAAAATATTCTACGTACTGTAAACGAGTTGAATGGATAAATGCCCCCATGCCGCTTATCAGCATATTAAAAAAATGTCCAATAATAAAAACTAAAGCTGCTAGAATAAAACCAACAAATGGAATATCCTTAAACAACATTACAAAGTTATTTACTACCACTGCCAATACTGCAGTAGATAATCCCAGGGCAAATAGACGTGAATAAGAAAGTATGTCACTAAAATAACCAATAATATCGTATAAACTTAGTACTCCACCAGCAGCTTTTAGTATAATATTCTTATTTGATCTTCCCTGTGTAACAACTACAGATAACAATCCTGCCCAAGTAATATATTTTGTGATAATTTTTAAACCCGCTAAAGAACCAACACTATTTACTAATATAGATAAAAGTAATCCGGAAATCAATAACAACCATGAGCCCTGGTCCATCAATCCTGTTTTAATCTTATTTTTTTTAACGTTTGCAATAAATTTAATAATAAACCCGGCGTAAATTTGGATTACTCCCAAAGATAGAGATATCAATAATAGAGGCATGGGGTCTTTTATCGGGTCAAGCAAGGATATTGTATTAATTAAAAAAGTTTTTACAAATAAAAGATTTTCTGGAAGATAATTAAGTGTATCACCCATCCAACTACCCATAATCGCCCCCATAATAAAAGTGGATATACCCCCTAGGAAAAATAATCCAAAAAATTTCTTTGCCATTCCTTCAAATTTGAATTTTTTCAAAGCCAGGTAAGACAAAACAGCTATAACTAAGCCGTAACCGGCATCAGACAAACACATCCCAAAGAAAATAAAATAAAAAGGAGTAAATAAGGGAGTGGGGTCAAATTCAGTATATTTGGGGATTCCATACAGTTCGGTTACTGATTCAAAAGGTTCTACAAACTTATTATTTTTTAAAGCTACCGGTATATCATCAGTTTCTTTAGGGTCACTAAAGACTACCTCTAATTCTTTAAATTTTTTGTATAATGTATTTTTTAATTTATTTAGGTCTTTCTCTAAAATCCATCCCTCGATAATTATTACTTTTTTAGTCTGTTTGATATATTTTTCTATATCTTTTTTGCTTTTTAAGATGGATAGATAATCAAAAGCGGCGTATAACCATAAATTCTCTCTATTCAGCTTTTTACTTGCATCAAAAATTATTTTTCTTTTTTCTTCAATATTTTTTAATTCTTCGGATATATCGCCCAAGATATCATTTGGAGTTCCACTGAATTCTAAGGGCGCTTTAAAATAGTCAATACTATATTTACTCAATATTTTTTTAATAGAAGAATGGTATTCAGATATTGAAAGAATGACTACCTTACTTTGTTTTTTGTCTTCACTAATTTTTTTTATTTCTATTTCTTTGCCTATTTTTTTTATTTCTTCCAGGCAAGAAATAAAATCTTTTGAAGAGAGAGTTCCGGTAATAGTTCTAGTATTTTTTGTTTCTTCTAAATCTTCTATTTTTACGTCTAATTCTCTCCATTCTTCCAACTGTTCTTGAGTATTTTTCAGATGATTTTCTCTAGTTTTTAGTTTTTTAAGGTCTCCATCTGATTCTACGCACTTTTCATAGATTTTTTTATAATCATGTTGTAAAAATAAAGAAGACAATTTTTTATAATCATAAACGTTGTCCAAAGTTGATACAGACTTATCTGATTTTTTGGATTTGCTTTGAAAATTTGACAGGTAATCTACGCAATATTTCACTTCTGCCAATGCGGAGTCGCTTTCGGTAATATTTATTTCGTTAAAGCCTAACAAACCGGATATCTTTAATTTAGATGTAATATCTATTATCTGGATACAGCCTGCTTTTTGGAGTTCCTCAATAATATTGTCTTTTAACTCAAGATGAGTAAAAATGTTTACCTTTTTTACTTTGCAAACAGCCATTATTTTCCTTCCATCACTTTTTTAATTATTATTTTTGCGGCTTCATCGATATTTTTTAAAGATTTTCTACCTAATTCTTCTTTTTCTCTTTCGCAACTTTTTCTAATATTATCTGCTTCTATTCTGGCCGATTCTTCCTCTCTTTCAATGATTACTTTTCCATCTTTTTTAGTTTCTTCTTTGATTCTTTCCATTAACTTATCAGCTTCTTCCTGAGCATCATTAATGATTTTTTCAGCTTTATCACCGGCTTCTTTAATAATTTTATCTGCAGCAGTCTCAGTTTTTTTAACTTCTTCGATGATCTTATTTAACAAATAATTCACCCCTCAGTAATTATAAAATAGTCTATAAAAAACTTCATAAATTATGGATTACAATTTATGAATGCATCGCTCTATTAATAAATATATAACTAAAATTATAACATATCAGAAAATTATTCTCAATTTTTTACTCATTTTTAATTTCTTCCAATAATCTTCTTATTATTATTTTATCACTATCTTTAGCGATTATCTTACCTTTTTTAAACAGTACTCCCTTTTCTTTATCGAAGGCAACACCTATATCAGCTTCTCTTGCTTCGCCCGGCCCATTTACCATACAACCCATAACTGCAATAGTTAATGGTTTAGCGATATGACAAATCTTTTTTTCTACTTTTTTCACAATTTTATCTAAATCTACTTTGCATCTTCCACAGGTTGGGCAAGAAATTAAATTTGGGCCCCTTTGTCTAAGATGTAAGGCTTTTAATATCTCGTACCCCACTTTTATTTCTTTTACGGGATCTCCGGTCAAAGATACTCTAATGGTGTCACCGATTCCTTGAAATAATAAAGAACCGATTCCCACAGATGATTTAATAATGCCTGAAAAAGGCGGGCCTGCTTCAGTAATCCCCAAATGTAAAGGATAATCATATTTTGAGGAAAATATATTATTCGCTTCGATGGTGCTAATTACATCCGTAGATTTAATGGAGAATTTTACATTATGATAGTCAACCTCTTCCAATATCTTGATAATATTTTTAGCACTTTCTATTAGAGCTTCGGGAGTTATTCTTTTATGTATCTTTAGTATATTTTTATCTAACGAACCTGAGTTTATACCAAACCTGATAGGTAGATTTCTTTCTTTTGCTGATTTTATAATTAATTTAAGCTTTTCTACATTTTTTATATTCCCGGGGTTTATTCTTAATCCATCTACTCCAAGTTCGATTGCTTTTAAGGCTAATTTATAATCATAATGAATATCGGCAACCAGAGGTATATTAATTTCTTTTTTTATTAGAGGCAGCGAGTAACATGATTCAAAATCCGGAACAGCTACTCTTACAAGTTCACAACCTTCTTTTTCCATTCTTTTTATTTGGGATACTGTATCTGAGATATTTTTCGTGTCAGTATTAGTCATTGATTGAACTGAAATTGGAGCATTTCCTCCAATTTCCAAGTTACCCACTCTAATACTTCTGGTCTTTCTTCTCTTATACATAACTTACAATTTCCTTATTTTTCACTTGGCAAACAGCCTTAAAATATCCTTATAAGTGGCAATTACAAAAATAATTATCATAAGAGATATTCCGAATAAATACATAAAGTTTATTTTTTCAGCCTCTAAGGGTTTGCCCCTTAATTTTTCTATAACTAAAATTATTATTTGACCGCCATCTAAAATGGGTATAGGAAGAAGATTAAATATTCCTATAAATATACTTAAAATTGCGGTAAAATATAGCAAGTTTACGAAACCTAATTTTGCTGCTTCTCCGGTCATTTGTGCTATACCTAAAGGTCCTGCTATTTCAAGAGGAACTTTTCCAGTAATCATTTCTATTATATTGGTAAATATTAGTTTTATAATATTGCCAGTTGCAATTAAGCCCTTGGAAAATGCTGAAAATATATTAATCTTTTCAACATATACTTCAAAGGTAATTCCGATTAGCCTTTTTTTATAATCATCGTCGTATTTCGGAATTACAAAAACATCAATAATTTCCCCTTCCCTATCCAGGGTTATCTGTAATTCTTCTCCTGAACTTTTATTTATAGTATTTGCAATTTTATTAGGATCTTCCATTTCTATCGAATCAATCGCGATAATTTTATCTTCGGGAAGTATGCCCGCTTGTTCGGCAGGGCCATTTTCATTAACAGTCGATACATAATTGGTAACCACCGGAATCCCATTTACAAAAAATATAAGACTAAATATAACCACTGCAGTTGCAATATTCATAAAAGGTCCTAAGGCCACTATCAAAGCTCTAATCCCCAATGTTTTCTTGTCAAATTTTTGTTCTTCGGGCACTTCTTCTTCTGATGTTTCTTTAACATCTTTCTGCCCCATTTCCCCAGCCATTTTTACATAACCACCAAGAGGAATTAAGCAGATTAGGTATTCTGTTTGGTTTTTTGTAAACCCTAATATTCTTGGTCCGAAACCAAAGGAAAATTTATATACTCTTACTCCGGATGCTTTTGCGGCAATAAAATGACCCAATTCATGAAAAAATATTAAAATACTAAAAACGAATATAAAGGAAATTATAGTAATCATTTTTACTCCAATTTAAATTAGTCGTTAACGTATCGTATCGCGTATTGCGTATCGAGTATTGCGTTAGGAAAATCAGGATTCAATTATTGTTTATCAGTTTGTTAAGGTTTCTGTATTCTTAACCAAGTAACCAACTAACTAGCTAACAACTTCTATGATTTCTAAATTTTAAGCTCATTACTCATTACTTATTGCTTATTACTGGGCTTTATATTTTTACAAAAATTTAAAGCCCTTTCCCTGGCCCAGTAGTCAGCATCTAAAATATCGTTAATATCAGGATTATACTTTGCTTTATGCTCTTTCATTGTGTCTTGAATAATTTGAGGAATTGCTAAAAAACCTATTTGATTATTTAAAAAAGCATCAACCGCAATTTCATTTGCGCCATTTAATACTGTAGGCATTGTTCCCCCAATCTCTAATGCATGGTAGGCAAGTTTAATACAGGGGAATTTGCTAAAATTTGGTTTCTTAAAAGTTAATTGTCCTATTTTGGTTAATTCTAAGCGTGGAAAGTTATTAATAGTTCTAGTAGGATAAAATAAAGCGTACTGGATGGGAATCTTCATATCGTGTTCACCTATTTGAGCTAAAATAGTACCATCTGTAAATTGAACCATTGAGTGCACATAACTTTGGGGGTGAATTATTATTTCTATCTTATTAGCCGGTATATTAAAAAACCATTTTGCTTCAATCACTTCTAATCCTTTATTCATCAAGGTAGCCGAATCAATAGTGACCTTTTTCCCCATTTTCCAGGTGGGGTGATTCAGCGCGTCCTCAACTGTTACATTTTTTAGAGCAGCTTCGGTAAAATTATAGAGAGCACCCCCGGATGCCGTTAGTATAATTTTTTCAACACAATCTTTTTTCTCATTCTTTAAACACTGTAAAATTGCACTATGTTCACTATCTATCGGTATAATTTTTGCATTTTTAGAAATTGCTTCCCTCACTAATAATTCGCCGCCTACTACCATTGCTTCTTTGCTGGACAAAGCAACTCTTTTCCCCTTTTTCACTGCTTCAAAAGTAGGTATAAGAGATGCTATCCCGGTGATGGCAACTACAATAATATCGGCTTCTTCTAAGGTTGCCATATCTATTAATCCGTTAGTTCCCCATAATATTTCAATATTATTTTGTTTGTTTAAATTCTTTTTCAAATTCCTGGCAATAATTTCATTTTTAACTACTGCTATTTTAGGTTTATAAAAACTTATCTGCTCCTGAAGCAATTTTGTATTTTCCCAGCCGCTTAGACCCACTACTTCAAATTCATTTAGATGTTGTTTTGTAACTTCCAGAGTTTGTTGCCCTACTGAACCCGTTGAACCTAATATAACTATTTTTTTCTTCACTATTAAATCCCTTACTTTCAAATGTATTTACTAGTGTAAAATTAACAAAATTATATAATAATAGAATACGGGGGCTGTAAATATTAGACTATCAAGAACGTCCAACATCCCCCCTTGACCAGGGATTAAAGTCCCTGAATCTTTAACTCCCGAACCTCTTTTCAATACTGATTCAAACAGATCACCAATTTGCCCTATTACTGCTATAATCAAACCGAGGAAAATTAATTCATTAAATGTTAAATTTAACCATTTATTTAAGGCAAATGTAGCAGCAATACTAAATATAATCCCCCCGATTGATCCTTCAATAGTTTTTTTGGGGCTTATTTTAGGAAATATTTTATTTCTACCAAGATAACTACCTATAAGATAAGCTCCAATATCATTGACCCAAGTAACAATTAACAGGGAAATGAGATAATAATTTCCATTGGGTAGGTCTTTTATTTTTAGCATAAAGGATAACAAGTATCCTAAATAAATGCTTCCAAAAATTGTAATGGATATCTCGGCTAATACCTTGGAAAAATCTTTTTTAAATAATTGTATAATAAAAGATAATATAATTAAAAAAGTAATCATTGTATTTTCAATATAGCAATTCAAACTATAAAGATCATATACTGATATCAAAATGAAGTATAATATTAGTATGGCGCCTAATATGTATGATGGTTTATATCCTTGTTTGCCAGCTATGCTATATAATTCCCTTAACCCCAGTAAAGCTATTATTATTACAAGGATAAAAAAAGGGAATCCTTCCCAAAATATTGTTAAAAAAGCTAAAAAAACCCCTATAATAGTTGTTGCAGTTCTCTTTATAAAATTATTATATTTTTCCTCCATATTTTCTCACTCTTTTTTGGAAATTTATTATTGCTTCTACTAAATTATTTTCCTCGAAGTCAGGCCAAAAAACAGGAGTTACCCAAAGTTCCGTGTAAGCAATCTGCCAGAGCATAAAATTACTAATTCTCATTTCACCTGCTGTTCTAATTAGTAGATCGGGATCAGGAAGATCATGGGTATACAAATTATCTCTAATAGTATTTTCATTAATTTCTTCAATGCTTAATTTTTTATTATCTATTTTTAGTAATATAGATTTTAGTGCATCAACAATTTCTGTTCTTCCGCTATAGTTAATAGCAATATTTAAAATAAGTTTATTATTCCTCTTGGTAGATTCATGCAATTCTTTCATTTTTTCAGTAAGCGAGTTAGGCAGATTATCTAATCTTCCTATAAAATTTATCTTTATATTATTTTTAACTAAGTTCGCTTTTTCTCTGCTCAAAACTCTTTCGAATAATTTTATTAGATAGATTATTTCCTTCTTTGGACGTTTCCAATTTTCCGTAGAAAACGCAAAAATGGTTAATATAGGAATATTAAAATCTAAGCAGTTAGTTATTACTCTTCTAACTGCTTTTGCGCCTTCCCTGTGCCCTGCACTTCGAGGTAATCCCCTTCTCTCTGCCCATCGCCCATTTCCATCCATTATTATTGCAAGGTGTTGAGGTAATTTATCTTTATCAAATAATTCATTTCTATTAATCTTAAAATTTCTAATAATCATCACCTATAAAAAAACCCCCTTAAATTATATTAATACAAAATAGTTTAATATAGATTAAAATGAGAAGGGGGTTTTATTATTTATTATTCCTTTATTATTGCTTCGCTCGGACAAGCATCAGCACAAGCTCCACAATCTGTGCACTTATCTTTATCAATTAAATAAGTTTCATCTCCTTCAGAAATTGCTTCTACGGGACATTCGTCAACACAGATACCGCACTTAATGCATTCATCAGTAATTTTATGAGCCATTTAAAATCTCCTTTATTTTTATTTGTTACAAAACAATTTCTATACTTCCATAATTTCTTTTTCTTTAAGCTCCAATAACTTATCAATATTTTCTACATACTCATCTGTTAACTCTTGAATTTTATTTTGATACTTTTTACATTCGTCTTCTGAAGTATTGCCTTCTTTCTCATCTTTTTTTACTAAATCATTTGCTTCTCTTCTTATGTTTCTTATGCCTATTTTCCCATTTTCGGCTTCTTTCTTTACCAGTTTTACCAACTCTTTCCGTCTTTCCTCGTTTAGTGGTGGCACTGTAAGTCGAATAATATTACCATCGATCGATGGGGCTAATCCTAAATCAGATTTCCATATAGCTTTTTCAATTTCAGAAATACAATTTTTATCCCAAGGCTGAATAACTATTAAATTCGCTTCTGGAATAGATATATTTGCTAATTGTTTAAGGGGAGTTAATGTACCATAATAGGATATTTTTATCCGGTCTACTAAGTTTGAAGAAGCCCTTCCTGTTCGTATGTGAGCAAATTCATCTCTTAATGCTGTAATTGTTTTATCCATTTTAACCCTTGTTTCATTTAATAAATCTGGCAGCATATTTATTCTCCCTTCACTATTGTTCCAATTTTTTCACCAAATACAACCCTTCTAATATTTCCAACAGTATTAAGATTAAAAACGATTACTGGAATATTATTTTCCATACACAAAGAAATAGAGGTTGCGTCCATAACCTTTAAACCTTTATTTAAAAACTCGAGAAAACCTAGATTTTTAAATTTCACTGCTTTTGAATTTTTTAAAGGATCGGATTCATATACGCCATCAACTTTTGTAGCTTTAAGAATTGCTTCCGTATTTAGCTCAATTGCTCTTAGGGCGGCAGCGGTATCTGTAGTAAAGTAGGGATTTCCCGTTCCAGCAGCTAAAATTACTATTCTGCTTTTTTCTAAATGTCTAATAGCCCTTCTTCTGATATATGGTTCGGCAATTGCTTTCATCTCAATTGCAGTTTGTACCCTTGTTTCAACATTTAATTTTTCTAAAGAATCTTGAAGTGCTAAAGCATTTATTATAGTTGCCAACATACCCATATAATCAGCCGAAACCCGATCTATACCTTTTTCGCTTCCTTCTTTACCTCTAAAGATATTGCCTCCTCCAATCACTACTGCTATTTGCACTCCTAATTCTTTTATCTCGGTAATTTCTTTAGCAATAAAATTAATCTTTTGGGTATCAATGCCAAAGCCTTTTTTCCCGCATAATGATTCACCACCAAGTTTTAAGAGAATTCTTTTATATACAGGTTTTTTCATTTTTTCATCCTTCGGTATATTAACTAGGGTATAGCGTACAGCGTTAAGCGTATAGAATTAGTTAGCTTGTTAGTTACTGGGCAAATATCTTATCTTAACGAGACACGATTCACGATATACGAGATACGAATTAGATTTCCTCGCCAAGTTGAAATCTGGCAAATCTTTTAATTACAATATTTTCACCCAATTTAGCAATTAACTCTAATACTAACTGATTAATATTCTTACTGTTATCCTTAATAAATATTTGTTCCTTTAGACAGTTTTCCTTGAAATATTTTAACAATTTACCTTCTACAATTTTTTCAATAACCGGGGCGGGTTTTCCTGATTTTTCAACTTGCGCATAAAATATTTCTTTTTCCTTTTCAATTATATCGTTGGGGACTTCTTCCCTGGTAATAAATTTAGGATTTGAAGCTGCGATTTGCATGGCGATATCTTTTACAAATTGTTTAAACTCCTCAGTATTAGCTACAAAATCTGTTTCACAATTTATCTCGACTAAAACCCCAATTTTGCCATATAAATGAATGTAGGATCCTACCGCTCCGTTTAACGCTTTCCTGTTAAGCTTAGATGAAGCTGTGTCCATTCCCTTTTTACGTAAATATTCAATTGCTTTTTCTGTGTCTCCATCGGCAGCTTTTAAAGCTTTCTTGCAATCCATCATTCCGGCACTTGTCTTTGTTCGTAATTCTTTAACCATCTGGGCACTAATGTTCATTCTTATCTCCTTGCTTCGTTTAAATTGATATTTTGTGTCCTAACTAACCAGTTTAACCTCTTTTTCAATGACTGACTTTTTTCCTTCAATAACTGCATCAGCTATAACTGAAGAAATTAATTTTACTGCTCTTATTGCATCATCATTCCCGGGAATCACAAAATCAATTTCTTCCGGATTACAATTTGTATCCACAATGGCTACAATAGGAATAGAAAGTTTATTGGCTTCAGCAACTGCAATCTTCTCTTTTTTTGGGTCAGCTATGAATACAACATCTGGAATATTCTGCATATTTTTTATTCCGATTAACACTTTTTGAAGTTTCTCTTTTTCTCTCTTTAAGCTTATTACTTCTTTTTTGGGAAGAACTTCAAACATTTTAGTATTTTCCATTTCCTCCAATTCACAAAGCCTTTTTACTCTTTTTCTAATAGTACTGAAATTAGTTAATGTTCCGCCCAACCATCTATAATTTATATAAAACATACCGCATCTCTCAGCCTCATTTTTAATCGATTCCTGGGCTTGTTTTTTAGTTCCTACAAAAAGTATATTACCGCCATTACTAGATATTTCTCTTACAAAATCATAGGCCACCTGGACTAATTTTACAGTCTGTTGAAGGTCTATAATATATATATTATTTCTATCTGTAAAAATATAAGGTTTCATTCTAGGATCCCATCGGCGCATTTGATGGCCAAAATGTACACCTGCTTCTAGTAATTGTTTCATTGAAATTACACTCATCTGCTATCCTCCAATTTAATTTTTTTATTTATATTTTTTTATTTTTTCTTATGATTCCAAAATTGTCATAAGTCGTTATAACTTATGAACAATAAGTGCATAAAATCAAAAATAGTATAACATAGTTTATTTTCTAAATCAAGAAAATATAATATAGTATCGCGTATTGCGTATTGCGTATTGCGTAAAGAAAAAATGAAAACAATAGCCTAAATAATATATTCTTCTTTCTTTAATTTTAATTTTTAAGTTTTGATTTTGCGCTTTTAACTTTTAATTTTTCGTTTTATTACTATATGCTGTACGCTAGTTATATTCACTAACGACTAATTTAATCGGTCAATTGGCAAATAGGTGAATTGGTCAATTACAAGATGTATCTGCTTAAATCTTCGCTTTTTACAATGGTTTGCAATTTTTTCTTGACATATTTTTTATCAATAGTAACTTGCTTCTTTTTTAAACTAGGGGCGTTAAAGGAAATATCTTCCAATAATTTTTCTAAAACAGTATACAATCTTCTTGCCCCAATATTTTCTGTCTGCTCATTTACCAAAAAAGAAGCTTCAGCAATCTCGTCAATAGCGTCATCTGTAATTTCAATCTTCAAACCTTCGGTAGCAAGTAAGGCTGTGTATTGTTTTATTAATGAATTACAGGGTTCAGTTAATATTTTTTTTAAATCTTCTTTATTTAAAATATTTAATTCAACCCTAATAGGAAAACGTCCTTGTAATTCAGGTATTAAATCAGAAGGCTTTGAAGTGGTAAAAGCACCGGCAGCTATAAATAAAACATGGTCGGTCTTTACTGCTCCATGTTTAGTCATAACTGTTGAACCCTCAATAATAGGTAATATATCTCTTTGAACTCCTCCTCTGGATACATCCGGTCCGTATGATTTTTCCTGACTGGCAATTTTATCGATTTCATCAATAAAAACAATCCCTAAATTTTCCACCCTATCAATGGCAGCTCGAATTACTTCATCCATATCTATCAACTTTTGAGTTTCAGCATAAAGCAATATCTTGCGAGCCTCTGCAATGGTAACTTTTTGTTTTTTTCTTTTTTGAGGAAACATCCTACCCATAATGTCTTTAAAATTGAATCCCATTCCTTCTATTCCGGCATTAGAAAAAACTTCTACTGTCGACTTAATGTTTTCCTCAACTTCGATTTCAATTAATCTATTTTCCAACTCACCTTTTTCTAACTTATCTTCAAACTTTTTTCTAGTCCTTTCAAATCTCTCTTCTCTTTCATCTTTTTTTGTTGAAACATCAAAAGATTCTTTCTTTTCTTCTTCTTCTTCGGTTCCAGAATAAAATGAACCATCTAATAAATTTGTCTCTTGTTCTTTCCTTTTTTTTGATGTCGGGAATAAATAATCTATTATTTTTTCATCGACTAACTGTTTAGCTTTATCTTCCATCTTACTGGCCCATTCTTTACGAACCAGTTGAACACCTACCTCTGTTAAATCTCTAATTATAGATTCTACATCTCTTCCTACATAACCTACTTCGGTAAATTTTGTTGCTTCAACTTTTACAAAGGGGGCTTTCACTAATTTTGATAATCTTTTAACGATTTCTGTTTTTCCAACTCCGGTAGGCCCGATCATTATAATATTCTTTGGAGTGACCTCGTCTATCAATTCCGGGGATAATTTTTGTCTTCTAATTCTATTTCGTAAAGCTATAGCTACTGCTTTTTTGGCATTATCTTGCCCAATTATATATTTATTAAGTTCAGAAACAATTTGTAAAGGGGTTAGATCGTTAATCAATTATGGTTCCTCCTTTTTATTATAATTTTTCTACTGATATTTTATCGTTTGTATAGATACAAATTGAAGCAGCAATCTTTAATGATTCTAAAGCTATTTCGTGAGCAGATAAATTCGAATACTTAACCAGAGCCTTTGCTGCCGCAAATGCATAAGGACCACCTGATCCGATAGCTGCGATATTATCATCCGGTTCTATTATATCACCAGTTCCGGAAACTATAAATATGTGTTCTTTGTCTGCAACAATTAATATCGCTTCTAATTTTCTTAATATTTTATCAGTTCGCCACTCTTTGGCCAAAGAAATAACCGCCTTAGGTAAATTTCCATGAAGTTCTTCTATCTTCTTTTCAAATTTTTCAAATAGGGTCATGGCATCTGCACTTGCTCCGGCAAATCCGGTAAGCACTTTATCATCATAAAGTTTTCGTATTTTTTTAGTATTATTTTTCATAATAGTATTTCCCATGCTTATCTGACCGTCACCGGAAATAGCTACTTCGCCCTTATGCTTTATCGCTAAGATTGTAGTTCCTTTAAACATTTTTTATTTCATCTCCTTTAAACTTTTAAAACTAAGACCTGGGGTAAGATTTTTTATAAATTGCTTTTAATCTTTCTTTAGTAATATGAGTATATATTTGAGTAGTAGATAAACTCTCATGGCCTAAAAGTTCCTGAACAGAACGTAAATCCGCTCCACCTCCTAAGAGATGGGTGGCAAATGAATGCCTTAAAACATGAGGACTTATCTTTTTATTTAAATCAGCCATTTTCATGTATTTAATGAGAAGTCTTCGTATGCTTCTTGCTGATAGTCTTCCTCCAAAACGATTTAAAAATAATGCATTTGTATCATTTTTATCCATAGATATATTTTTTCTAAATTTCTTTCTACTGTTTAAATATTCTTGTACTGCCTTTATACTCGGATTACTCAAAGGGAGAATTCTTTCCTTTGAACCCTTTCCAAATACTCTCACAGTTTTCTCATACAGGTCTATATCGCGAATATTCAAATTAACCAGTTCTCCAACCCTCATCCCGGTGCCATAAAGTAATTCAAGGATTGCCCTATCTCTAATTCCTAATATTGAATGCCCGGACGGCATTTCAATAAGTTTGTTAACTTCTTCCATGTATAAAAAAGAAGGTAATTTATTGTCTATCTTAGGTGCTATTAGATTGATGGTCGGATTAATATCTACTATACCTTCTCTTGATAGAAATTTAAAGAAAGAACGGATAGTAGATATTTTTCTGCAAATACTTCTTACCGAATAATCACACTTCTTTAAATAGACAATATATTTTCGCATGATGCTGCGGTCAATATATTGTATATTATTGTTATTTATTATTTTATATTCCTTTAAATAATTTAACAACTGTAATAAATCATTTTTATAGGAAATAATAGTATTATTAGAATAATTTTTTTCATTCTTTAGAAAAGAAATATACGAATTTATGTGTTCCTTCAAATTTAAACACCCCTCCTTTTTTCTTTTTTTTGAGGAGTAAATTCTCTTTCTCGAGATAAATTACCATTTAAATTCCAAGTGCTGACTTAAATTATGATTTATCCTCTTTCTTAAATTCTTTATAATCACAATCAGAATTACTGCACTTAAAATAAAGTCCGCTTTTCTTATTACTACTTATTACTAAAATGGAGTTACATTGTGGGCATTTTTTATTAATCGGTTTGTTCCAGGTTATAAAAGAACATTTAGGATAATTGCTGCATCCATAGAATATCCTCCCCTTTTTAGTCTTTTTTCTAATAATCTCACCTGAACAGCTCTCCTCGGGACAGGACAAGTCAATTTTATCTAAAAAGGGTTTTGTATTTTTACATTTCGGGAATCCCGAACAAGCTAAAAATTTACCAAAACGTCCATTTTTTATTAACATTTTACTGCCACATTTATCACATATTTCATCGCTGAACACTTTTGGCATTTCAATTTTTTGTGCCTGATTTCCTTTTTCCAAATCCTTGGAAAATGCCTTGTAAAATTTATCTAAGATATTTTCCCACTTTTTTTTATCAGATTCGACTTCGTCGAGCTGCTTTTCCATTTTTGCAGTAAAGGCAACATTTACAATATCGGAAAAATATTGAACTAAAAAAGAGTTTACCGTAATTCCTAATTCTGTAGGTCTAAATTTTTTCTCAACTTTTTCCACATATGTCCGATATTGCAAGGTACTTATAGTCGGTACGTACGTGCTGGGTCGTCCTATTCCTTCTTTTTCCAATCTTTTTACCAGGCTGGCTTCTGTGTATCTGGGAAGAGGCTTGGTAAAAGATTGATTTTCCTTAATTTTTAACAACTTAAGCTTATCTTTTTCTTTAAGGTCAGGAATTTTATCTAAATCCTGATTGTTTTGGCCATATAGAATCATATATCCCTTAAACAGTATCTTAGAGCCGGAAGTTCTAAAAATATACCTCCCTGATTCGATATCTATAGTAATTTTTTCCAAAAGGGCAGCTTTCATCCTACTCGCTACAAATCTTTGCCAGATTAAATTATATAATTTGTATTGGTCATTAGTTAGATATTTTTTAATCGATTCCGGATGATTGAATATATAGGTAGGCCTGATGGATTCATGAGCATCCTGAATCTTTATATTATTTATTTTATTTTTTTCTTTACTTAAATTTTGGGATGATTTGGCAAAATCTTTACCATAATGTTCTTCAATATATTTTTTCGCTTCACTCTTTGCTTCATCTGATACTCTTACTGAGTCCGTACGCATATAGGTGATTAAACCGATATTTCCTTTATTACCTAAGGTGATACCCTCGTATAATTGTTGGGCTATGAACATAGTTTTTTTAATGGGAAAATTTAATTTATTATATGCATCTTGCTGTAAAGTACTGGTAGTAAACGATGGTTGCGGATTTTTCGATTCTTTCTTTTTGTTTATACTTTTAACATAGATTTCCTGATTTTTTACTTCTTCACAAATATTTGCGGCTTCTTCTTTAGTATTAATAGTTGCTTTTTTAGAATTTATGGAGAAAAGTTTTGCCTCAAAAGGTTCTGCCTTTTCATCTTCTATTTTTCTAAACAAAGCATTTATTGTCCAATATTCTTCTATTTTAAATTTAGCTATTTCTTCTTCTCTTTCGCATATTAGCCGTAATGTTACAGATTGCACCCTTCCTGCACTTAGTTTTTTGCCAATCTTTTTCCATAATAATGGACTAACCTTATAACCCACTAATCTATCCAATAATCTCCTGGCTTTTTGGGAGTTAACCATGTTAAGATTAATTTCTCTCGGATTTTTAATGGATTGAGATACGGCCTTTTCAGTTATCTCGTTAAAACTAACTCTGCTTTTTGCATCCTTAATATTTAATCTTTGAGCAATGTGCCAGGCAATTGCTTCACCTTCTCTATCCGGGTCAGTAGCTAAAAATACTTTCTCTTTGCCTTTAACACTTTCTTGTAACTCTTTCAATGTCCTTCTTTGTTTAGGAATAACCACGTATTCCGGCTTAAAGTCATTTTCAATATCTATCCCCAATTTTGTTTTAGGCAAATCTATTAAATGACCCTTACTTGATTTAATAGTATAATCCCTACCCAATATTTTTTTTAAGGTTTTTTCTTTGGTTGGTGATTCAACTATCACCAGATATTTAGCCATTTTTTATCCTTTTGAACCTTTTTTCTTGTGATTTTTTTATTTTCCTTTTAATCGGTTAAAAATATCTTGCGGCCACGAAGGTAATATTATTGCACCATAAGGGCAATGTTCATCACAGCAAAAGCAAGAAATGCATTTCTTTCTATCCGCTTCCGGAAATTTATCGGATAAACTCATTGCAGAAACAGGGCAAACTTCAATACATTTTTTGCATATTTTACATTTATTATGATTTACTATCGGCTTAACTGACGCTAAATTAAATATATGAGGGACCGCTGTTTTTCTTATTCTTTGCAAAAAACCATTATTCGGTGTTTTAAACCTCGAAATTACTTTTAATTCTCCATCAATAATTATGTTGGAGATATCTGTCTCCCCTAAATTTCTTTTTTTGGCAACCTGTAATAGCTCAATTGTAGCAGGCTTAAGCCCCATCATGGCAGCCATAACAGAATCAAGAGATATACCATTATCGCTACTTATTATTTTATTTATAACTCGTATTTTCCCATTAGTGGGTCCGACACCTTCCATACCGATTATAGCATCCATGATATTTAAATCCGGAATTCTTATCTGATAAATATCTACTAAAAGTTCAGCAAATCCTTTAATGGAGCGACCATAGGTATGTAATTTTGCCTTCTTCCCTCCCGGAATAATACCGAACATGTTTTTTATGGCACCGGTAATAGTAGTTAAACTGTGAGTTTTAAATTTTGGAACATTAATAACATAGTCTGCTTCTTTAACTATTTTTGAAATAAATAATTCTTCAATAAATTTTGACTCTACCTTTACCTCGGCTACTTCCCTGGCAATATTTCTGTAGCAGCCGTCAGAAGCATCTAATATTTCGGTAATTTTTGCAATTTTTAAGGGGTCAAAATGAATGCTCCCGGAATTATCTCCCACTATTATTTCTTTAGATCCACACTTTTTTAATTCCTGCACAATTGCGGATATTACTCTTGGATCAGTAGTCACCCCTCTCTCCGGAGGGAATGGTCCTAATAGATTTGGCTTTACTAAGATTTTTTTATCTTTTACTTTATCCCTTACCCCAAATATCTCAAAAACATTTTTTACTATTTCGGATATTTCATTATTTTGTGTATCACTGATTATGACTTTGGACATATTTTCTCTTTCTTTAAATCGTATTGCGTATCGAGTATCGCGTATCGCGTCAAGAAAATATGAATTCTAGCTTTTAAATTTTATCTTCTTAATTATATTTTCTTAACCAACTAACCAATTTTATACGCTAAACGCTGTACACTATATAGATTTCGATCTTAAAATTATGGGTTTGCGCTTTTCACTTTAAGTTTTTAGCTTAATAAAAAGATTACTACACTCTGATAAATTAAAGCTCGCAATACAGAAACCCTAACAAACCGATAAACAATAACTGAAAACTGATTTTCTTAACGCGATACGCAATACTCGATACGATACACTAACGACTAATTCATTTTTCGATTTTAATCTTTTCTCCGATTTTTCTTTCTTTCTTTGATTTTAATCTTTCAATATTTTCTTTATGTTTAAAAATACCGAGAATCATAATTATCGCACTGAATATAATATATTCATAAGGTTGTTTAAATAATATTGTAAAAATAAAAATAGAAATTACAGCGAAAATAGATGCTAAGGAGACATATCTTGTTGTTATTACCACAACCCCCCCAACTATTAATGCTAAAATTGATATCGTTGGATTGAGAGCAAATACAACTCCAAATGTAGTAGCTATCCCTTTTCCGCCTTTAAACCCGAGGAATAAAGACCAGTCATGACCACATATTACTACTAACCCTGCAATAGTGAATATTAATAAATTATCAATATTAAAATATTGTACTAAATAGATAGAAAAAATACCTTTGCCAATATCGCCAATTGCTACAAAAGAAGCTAATAGAGGTCCCAATATCCTAAGA
>JBAUBA010000026.1:0-4597 GCA_049676265.1 Atribacterota bacterium | reverse complement strand
CCCTTACCCTTAGACCCGGAGGAACCCCATCATATTGCGCAGGCTGCCAAACATTTAAATATTAGACATATGGTAGTTACTTCGGTAACCAGAGACGACCTTCCGAATGGCGGAGCAGAACACTTTGCCCGAACCATTATGGAAGTTAAAAAGTTGCTTCCTGAGAGCACTATAGAGGTATTAGTCCCTGATTTTGAGGGTTCCTGGGAAGCACTCCAAATAGTAATAGATGCTCATCCGGAAGTGATAAATCATAATATTGAAACGGTTGCCCGTTTATATAAATTAGTAAGGCCAAAAGCGATTTATAAGCGTTCCCTGGAGCTATTAAGGCAGGTTAAGATCCGGGGTAAAAATATTGTTTCCAAATCGGGGATTATGGTAGGCTTAGGAGAGGATAAGGAAGAAGTTATTAAAGTGATGAGAGATTTGCGAGAAACAGATTGTGATATTTTGACTATAGGACAATACCTAAAGCCATCTCCTCACCATTTGAAAGTTAGCGAATATATCCATCCTGATAAATTTGAAGAATATCAAAATATAGGAATGTCTTTAGGCTTTAAATACGTTGCTTCAGCGCCTTTGGTGCGCAGTTCCTATCATGCCGGAGAAATATTGAAAAATATAACTTAATCGTATCTTTTGATTCGTTATTTAGTTAGCTGGTTAGTTGGTTAAACAGGTTTCAAGTTACAAGTCAGGCCAGTTGATTAAACTAAAAAGTTAAAGCTAAAAGCGAAAAAGCATAACTCAAAACTCTTAACTAGTCGATAGTAAATAGTCGTTAGTCATTAACAGTAAATACAGGATTTCAATTGACAGTTAACAGTTGCAAGATGCAAGTTAATTTAAATATTCAATTACTCAATTAATTTAGTTAACTAGTTAATTGTTTGGTTTTATTTCCTTAACTAAATAAACATACAACCAGTAACTGGATAAGTAATTTTTAACGAGATACAATTCACGAGATACGAGATACGAATTTAGTTTTGCGCTTTTCATTTTTCGCTTTATTACTGAATTATTCACTATTTACTAACGACTAATTTAATAAGATATTTTTTTTGATATATTTAATTATATCTGATAGAATTAAAATCAATAAACCCAATATAATAAAATTGACCAAGGATAAGGAGGACAGGTTTGTATGACCAAATATGATATTAACAAGGTAAAAAATGTTGCCTTGATAGGCCATGGTGATTCTGGAAAAACCTCGCTTGCTGAGGCTTTACTTTATGATTCGGGAATGATTACCAGATTGGGGGACATCAAACAAGGCAATACCATTACCGATTATGATCCCAGAGAAACAAAGAAAGGAATAACTATCAATTCATCTTTAGCCTATTTAAATTGGAAGGGTTTGATGGTAAATATTCTTGATACTCCAGGGTACCTCGATTTTATTACTGATACAAAATTAAGCCTTAGAGTTGTAGATAGTGCCGTAATAGTTGTATGTGGAGTATCAGGAGTAGAAGTGCAGACTGAAAAAGTCTGGGATTTTACCGATGTTTACAAGCTGCCCCGAGTTATTTTTATAAATAAAATGGATCGAGAAAGAGCCGATTTTTACCGAGTAAAAGGTACGATTAATAAAGTTTTTGGTTCATCCGCAATTTCAGTTCAGTTACCCATTGGTAAAGAAGAAGATTTCCAGGGTATAATCGATTTAATAAAGATGAAAGCTATTGTTTATAAAAAATCGGGAGAGGGTAAGCCGGTCTTTGAAGAACAGGAAATTCCCCAGGATATGAAAGAACAGGCAGAATCCCATAGGAAAGAATTGGTAGAAGCCGTAGCTGAATTTGATGATGAAATTTTGATGAAATATTTGGACGGAGAAACTTTGACTAACCAGGAGATTGCTTCTTTATTAAAACAAGGGGTAAAAAAGAGAAAGATAGTACCTATTCTTTGCGGCTCAGCTACCATGAATTTAGGTATAGAACTTCTTCTTGATTTTATAGGCGAATACCTTCCTTCTCCATCTGAGATGCCTCCTGTTGCAGCTAAAAATGTAAAAACTTCTTCGGAAGAATTAGTAGAAAATTCTATTGATTCTCCTTTTTCTGCTTTTGTTTTCAAAACTGTAGCAGACCCCTATGTGGGAAATTTAACTTACTTTAGAGTGTATTCAGGGAAATTACCCGAAGATTCAAATGTATATAATCCTTCGAAAAGCGTAGATAATAAAGTAGGAAAGATTTATAAAATGCAGGGTAAGAATCAACGATCTATTCCTGAGATTTGTGCCGGAGACATAGCTGCTGTAGCCAAACTTAAAAACACTGTTACCGGTGATACTCTCTGCGATAAAGATAACCCTGTTTTATTTGAAAAAATAGAATATCCTGAGCCAATAATGTTGCTGGCAATCTCTCCCAAGACTAAGGGGGATGAGGATAAATTAAGTACCGCTCTAAACAAGATAATCGATGAAGATCCTACAGTTAAAGTTTATCGAGATGAAGATACCGGAGAAACCATATTGGCTGGCATGGGAGAATCCCACCTGGAAGTAATAATTGATACCATGGAAAGTAAATTTGGGGTAGAGGTGGAAAAGAGTACTCCTAAAGTAGGATATAAAGAGACTATCCGAAAAAGCGTTAAGGTAGAGGGAAAATATAAGAAGCAGTCCGGCGGCAGAGGGCAGTACGGACATTGCTGGTTAGAGCTTGAACCCAGAGGAAGGGGAAAGGGTTTTGAATTTGTAGATAAAATAGTTGGTGGAGTAATTCCGCGTCAATATCGACCTGCAGTGGAAAAAGGTGTAATCGGAGCAATGAAAAAAGGAATATTGGCAGGATATCCCACTGTAGATGTAAGAGCTACCGTTTATGACGGTAGTTATCACCCGGTAGATTCTTCAGAGATGGCTTTCAAGGTAGCCGGGTCTATGGCTTTTAAGAAAGGAGCGGCAGAAGCTAACCCGATCCTGTTAGAGCCCATTATGGATATAGAAGTAATAGTGCCAAAAGAATATATGGGGGATATAATCGGAGATTTAAACAGCAAAAGAGGGAAGATAATGGGTATGGAAGAATCATCAAGCGGGAAACAAGTTATAAAAGCCAAGATCCCTCAATCAGAGATTTTCAAATATGCTATAGATTTAAGGTCAATTACTCAAGGTAGGGGAACTTTTCGTTTGAAATTTTCCCATCATGAAGAGGTGCCTGCTAATATTGTTCAGGAAATAATTGCTAAAACCAAAGAAGAAGAGGAAGAGAAAAAATAATTTTTAAAAAAATTTAAAATATTTTTAAAAAAAAGAAGGATTTTTGAATTAAATTATAGAATTTATTATATAGAGATAAACTTATTTATATATTTGCAATAAAAAATTATTACAAAAAAAGGAGGTGAATAATATGGAATGGTATTGGTGGGCAGCGATTGTTGCAGCAGTAGCGTATTTGATATACTATTTTTACGGAGAATAAGCAGCATAGAATTAAAAAATGAATTATTGTTAAATTACCAAAAATTGAAAGAAACGTTTCTATAAGTGCAGGGCGAAGCAGATTGTCCTGCACTTTATTTTATAAAAAAGCTGGTGTAAACTTTTGTGGAATAACAAGAAAGAGGAAAAAATATTTTTTACTTTTGTTTTCTTATTTTCTTTTTTCTCTAGTTTTTTCTTTACGCGATACGGATGGAGATATTGTAATATTTAAAAATATACTCTATATTATAAGTGTAACATGTAAAAAATATAGCTGATTAATTTAGTAAGGGTGATTAATTTGAAATTAAAAACCAAAAAAAGATACATTTTATTAATTTTGCTTTTCCTAATCTTCTTTATTACTACTTATGATTCAATTGCAGATAAAGAAAATGGAGAAAACAGGGTTATTCCTTTGGGAGAAGCAGATTCATTAAAAGTGACGGTAAAATTTGGGGCAGGAAAACTGGGCTTAATTTCCGGGCAAGAAGATGTATTTGAAGGTAATTTTCAATATGATAAAAGTATTTTAAAACCTAATATTCAGTATGAAATATTAGGGGAAACCGGCATCCTAACCCTGTCTCAGAGTATTAAGAAAGACCTTGATTTACCGTTTCCTTATAAAAATATATGGAATTTAAAGTTGCCTCTCGGTATCCCCCTGCAATTATATATCAACACTGCGACTTATAACGGAGATGTTGACCTAACTAATTTACAGATAGAAGATTTTTATCTCAATTCAGGAGCAAGTCAAACTAATATTGTATTTAGTCAACCCAATCTTATAGACTTAAAAAATATTAATATCAAGACAGGTGCCTCGATTATTAAAATGTTAGGTTTAGCTAATGCAAATTTTAATGAAATGAATTTTACCGGTGGAGCAGGGAGCTATACTTTTGATTTTTCAGGTAACATGACTAAAAAATCAAAAGTTAATATTAGTGCAGGGGCAGCTAAAATAATTTTAAAGATACCTCCGGCTATTGGAACTAAAATAATTATTGAACGTTTTCCTGCTGTAAAATTAGATATTAGGGGATTTATAAAAATAAATAACCAGACTTATATTAGTCTGGAATATGGCAAGAGCGATGCTGAACTAGATATCGAAATCAAGGGAGG
>JBAUBA010000025.1:0-1889 GCA_049676265.1 Atribacterota bacterium | reverse complement strand
CAAATCACCTCCCACCTTCTTTTCTATTACTTAAACTCGCGGCTATTAAATTTTTTCTTGAACTTAAATGTTAACCATATATATTTTTTAATATTTACCAGAAATTGTGTTTTA
Organism: Atribacterota bacterium; assembly: GCA_049676265.1. Classification (GTDB taxonomy): domain Bacteria; phylum Atribacterota; class Phoenicimicrobiia; order Phoenicimicrobiales; family Phoenicimicrobiaceae; genus Sediminicultor. Next base: position 1,775 of record JBAUBA010000025.1, on the reverse strand, counting down.
ATTAAAAATTATTATCTATCTCTATTTTCCACATTCGCCTTGGATAATCCTTCTTTTTTGTAAAAATTATTTGAAATTAATTTAATTTTTTTTACTTACCAATATTTTATCTGCAGTTTATTCTATTACAATTACAATTTGACGGAATAATAAATTTTACAACTTATAACAATCTACTATCTCTCCAAAATAAAAAGTATGGTAGTCATTATCTGCATAAATATCTTCCCTATATTCTTTACACAAAAAATCGGGATTTATTTCACTTTTACAAACAATTTTACATTCATAATGAAATCCTGAAATTTTAATAACAGGAGTGTCTACTTTTTGTGCAGGAATAACGGTCAAATTACATTCTTTAAATTTATCAAAATCTCGACCGGATTTAGTACCACAAAAATCCAATGCTTCCTTCAAGTCATCAGTTGGGATACTAACCGTAAAACTGGAGGCCTGTTCAATAATATGATGGGTAAAGCGTCTCTTTCTAACCAGAACTGTCATTATCGGCTTTCTCCACATATATCCGATGGCAGCCCAACCTATAGTCATAACATTTACTTTTTCATCGTCTTTGGACTTGACTACCAGGAATGCCCCTTTAGATTTTATCTGTTGCATAACTTCTTCGACAATAGATAAATAATTAACATTTTCCATAAAATTTTTTCTCCTTAAAGATATAATAATAGTTATATTTTCCTTAATCAACTTCTTTTAATTTCTCTATCATTTTCACAAAATCATCTACCCATTCTGCAGCAAAGTTTACACCTTTAGGGGTGGGGATGTACTCATCTCCGTCTTTCACTTTTACATATTGTCTTAAATCAACTCTCTCTACTCCCCGAAACTCCCCGATAGATAAAACTAATCTTTTATTATCGGTAACGTCTAATTGTCCAATCTGCTTCATATTCTATTTCTCCCTTCTTTTTTTATCTTTCCTATTTTTCCTAATCTACATCTCGCATCATATTTCTTTCCCCGAAATCTGCCAAATCAATTATTTTAACTGAATTATTTTTATATAACTTTCTAATCTTCTCTACCTCTTGCTTGAAATTAGAAGAAATAATTATTTCTAATAAAGCGATATTTCTCGCATAATTAATTACATTTTGGTGAGGAGGCAAGGAAGCGATAATATAACACTTTATTATTTCATTTTTCCCTATATACTCTTCCAAACTTCTAAGGCATACTATTCCTATCTTTTGACCAAAAGATACAATTACTTTTTCTTTTTCTTTTTTCTGTTTTTTTTTAAAAAACATGGTTATCCCCTATACGTTCTACGCTATTTTCTACTCAACCGATTCTTTTAACAGATCAAAAAATCCATTTAAATAACCTAAGCCCAATAGTATATCTTTTTTCATCAAATTAATCAGTCCCTGGCTATCCGGAGAATTAGCTGTCCTGATTATTTCTTGCCCTTTAAGGATAATAAATTCCTGGTCATTATCTAATAAGGGAAATAATTTCATAGTTTCTTGATAAGAAAGAATAAAATCTTTTCTGGCTTCCTTGCTTAGTTTTATGGTACTATCCGCTACATCATCCATCTTAACGGTTTCCACCTCGGGAAGCAGGTTATAAAATTCCTCTTTCTTATGTTCGAAAAGATATCCATTAAAATCTTCATAACCGTAATGAGCGTTGGTAACCAGTACAGTCAGTTTTTTTACATTAAAAAATTTCTTAAAGAGGACATCCAAAGGAGCTGGATAAGTATGATAGGGTTGGGATACGTCTTCTAAGTAGTGAAT
>JBAUBA010000024.1:0-2406 GCA_049676265.1 Atribacterota bacterium | reverse complement strand
TTTCATTGGTCATAATAATTAAGGAAAAGGCACCTTTTAATTGCCTTACAGCTAATTTAATTGCCTCTTCAATATTCTCTTCATCTCTTTCAGCAATTAAGCTACCCATTATCTCGGTATTGGTAGTAGAACGAGATAAATTTGTTTCTTGAGTTAATTTGGCTTTCAGCTCAGCAGAATTCATTAAACTACCGTTATGAGCTAGAACAAAAGTCTTTCCCCTATGTTCGTTTATTAAAGGTTGGCTGCTTCTCCAAAGATCTTTGCCTTTTGCTGAATAACGAACATGCCCAACAGCACAATTACCTTGCAGGATACTCAATTTTTCTTCATCAAATACCTCAGAAACCAAACCTAAATCTTTATAGACTAAAATTTTCCCTCCATCAGATGCAGCAATGCCTGCGCTCTCCTGTCCCCGATGCTGAAGGGCATAAAGGCCGAAATAAGTTAATTTAGCCACGTCTATAGAGCTATTTTTTTTAGTAAAGATTCCGAAAATACCACACTCTTCCTGCATTAATTTATATCCCTCTCCCAAGCTTTTTTAAGTTGCTTCACTTCTATATCAATCAGATTACCAATCTTTAAACTATTTCCTTCAACTTTCCCCAATATCTGAATTGGAGCTTCGTATTTATTAGCAATTTCTTTTAAGGAATCTAGGTTCTTTGCAGGAAGGGAAACTACAATTCGGGATTGGGTCTCACCAAAAAGCAGAGCATCATTTCTAATCCGGTTATTAATTTCTACTTTTGCTCCCCTCTTTCCGGTTATGCAACATTCAGCTAAGGTTACAGCTAATCCTCCATCAGCACAATCATGAGCAGAAAATATTATTCCGGCTTGAATACTTTCCCTGCAGGCATCCTGTACTGATTTTTCTGCACTTAAATCAATTTGAGGAGGCAACCCTTTCTCTAAAGCATGGAAAGCCTTTAAATACTCACTTCCACCAATCTCTTCTTTGTTTTCTCCTATGAGAACAATGAAATCACCGTCATTCTTAAATGACATGGTGCAAAACTGGTCACAATCTTCAATTATTCCTGCCATACCAATGATTGGCGTGGGATAAATGGCTACTCCATTGCTTTCATTATTTAAACTAACATTACCGCTGATAACCGGAACTTCTAATGCTTCACAAGCTTCGCTAATCCCTTTGACCGATTCTTCCAGCTGCCAGAATATCTCTTCTTTTTCCGGATTTCCAAAATTAAGATTATCGGTTACCGCCATTGGCAGAGCTCCTTTGCAAGAAAGGTTACGCGCTGCTTCAGCAACCGCAATTTGACCCCCTGTGAAAGGATCAAGATAACAGTATCTTCCGTTGCCATCAGTAGTAAAAGCAATCCCTCTTTTACTCCCTTTAATTTTTAATACACCGGCATCGTCTCCTGGAAATAATAAAACTTCAGTGCCTTCAGCGCTTATCTTTTTATTGTTTTTATAAACCCATTCTTTATTACAAATATTAGGAGATGCTAATATTTTTAATAATGCTTGATTGTAATCTTCTGGTTGGGGAATATCTTCTAAGTTTAATTTTTGTATCTCTTTGAGTTTAGCAGGAATTTTACCCTGATAATAACGGATAGGAACATCTTCGGCCAAGGATCTTGCTGGTACTTCTCCAACTATTTTTTCTCCCTCTTTTAGACGTAAAATACCATCAGAAGTTACTTTTCCTATTACTGTATATTCTATGCCCCACTTATCAAAGATCTTTCCTATCTCATCCTCTTTATCTTTTTTAGCAATTAATAGCATCCTTTCCTGGGTTTCAGAGAGCATTATCTCCCTTGGAGTAATGCCTTCTTCTTTTCTGGGAACCAGAGAAAGATCTAATTCTATACCACAATTTCCCTTGCTAGCCATTTCACAGGTAGAGCTTACCAATCCAGCTGCCCCTAAATCCTGCATCCCCAGGATAAGTCCTTTTTTTACTATCTCCAAACAAGCCTCTATTAATTTCTTTTCTAAAAAGGGGTTACCTTGAGGGATAGGAGGATGTTCAATCTCTTTTTCTTCTCCTTCTAATTCTCGCGAGGCAAAACTTGCACTCCCCACCCCATCTCTGCCGGTTTTCTCTCCTGCCAAAATCACTATACTATCTACCCCTTTGGCTACAGCAACCACAATATCTTCTTTCTTTACCAAGCCAACACACATGGCGTTTACTAAAGGATTACCCTGATAACTATCTAAAAAGTATGTTTCTCCTCCAATGGTAGGAACTTCAATGTTATTTCCGTAAAAGGCTAAACCTTTTGCTGCTTCATCAACTAAATATTTTACGTGAGAATCCTCAAAATTCCCGAAACGTAGAGAACCTAATAGTGCAACAGGACGGGCTCCCATTGCCAGGATATCTCTTACCACTCCCCCTGAGCCAGTAGCAGC
>JBAUBA010000023.1:0-1961 GCA_049676265.1 Atribacterota bacterium | reverse complement strand
ATTTTGTTTTTTCCCTACACGCGCCATATAGGGAGTCAAAATATAAGAAACTATAAAGGCAATAACGCCAACTTCTATGTATTTCAAATAGTTATTCTCCTCTTTGCCAATTCACTAATCTGCCTTTGTGTCAATTTACCGATTAGCCGATTGACCAATTCTCCAATTCACCTATCTGTCAATTTTTAAAAATCTTACTTCTCTAATTCTCCATACTAATGACTAATCATCTTGTATCTTGCATCTTGTACCTTTCTATCTTTTAGCTAATTCTTTTTTTAAATCTTCTATACAGGCTACCGGTGAAGGGTCAACCTGATTTAATATTGCTAAATAATAACTCATTAGATCGCCTAAAAAAATCAATGAAAACATTCGAGCCATTTTCCCTTTGCCTTTGGTAGGGCAAATTATAAACTCGGCTACTTTGTCTTCGATAATCTTGCGGGTAATTTCCCGCCTCTGCTCCACTCTTAAAAGACCTTCTTTGTCTTGCAGATATATAATTTTGATCTGTCGATTTATATTATTTTCTATTTCATAACCTACTATTTCATTATGGTCAAGTTCGGGAAATACATTCCAGAAACAGGGCCATTTGCTATTTTCATTTATTTGAGTCTTCCAGCGCATCGCTACTGCTGCAAATAATCCTTCAGAACCGTAAACCAGGGGCAGATGCCGAAAGAGGCCCATTGCTACTTTTTTAGCAAAATTGTTTTTGAGTGGAGATTTAGCGCAATACTCACTGGAAAGTGCCCGCAAAATATTTTGAGTTTCTTCTATCTCGCAGCTTCTTTCCTCTATTATACCCAACCTTTCCAATGCTTTCAATACAGGAAAAAACAGATAAGAAATAGCGGCTCGAGGCTGAATCCCTGCCGGAACTTTAATCACCGGAAAGTTATTTTCTCGAGCAAGGACTGCTAATTTGCCTCCTGAAGTTAAGGCGATAACTCTGGATTTGGCTTCCAGACATCTTTTTAAGGCGGAGATAGTCTCTTCAGTATTTCCCGAATAACTGACTGCAAATGCTAAAGAATTTTCATCTACGAATTTAGGAATATCATAACCGCGAATAACCACTATGGGGATTGCTAACTCATCAGCTAAATAATCGGATAATAGATCCCCACCGATGGCTGAACCACCCATTCCCAATACCACGATATTTTTAAAACTCCGGGTAGAGTCGGGGGCAGGTAAAAAGTTGGTAGGAATAGAAAACTCTTCTCCTAAACGTAGGGCATCTCTCATCTTCTGCGGAAATTCCTCTAACAGCTCTATCATATTGGCTTTATCCAGTTCAGAAAAATTCCTATCTAAGTCTAATATATTTATATCGTTTTTATTTTTTCTTATCTCGACCATAATTCCTCTCCCCTCCTCATATTTTAGCCTATCTTTCTATATTTTATAACATACCACACAACCGTTTTTCAAGCAAGTATAAAAAGGTAAACTTTAGTGCCTGGCACGAAAGTTGTCGTTTTGTTAACTTTGGTGCCAGGATCCTCTAGAAGTATTTATTTATAACGTTTAGGGCTCAGTAGTTAAATAAGGTGTAAATATAATTTCGCTGCCTGCTCCGCTCCAATAAGCCCAGTCACCACTGCTTGATGCATGATACGGATATTTTGGCCCAGCGGAATCTCCCCACCAGTTATATTTCGCGTAAATGTTATGAGTAGTTTTATTGTTAATCCCGTAAATAAAGTTTCCTGTTATTTTATTCTGACCATCACTTTCCCCATCTCCGCCACCAATATCCGGATTAACTGAATTACCTAATAAGTTATCAATAAGAATTCCATAACCAGTATTATTGCTAATTGCATTATAAGAAATAATTGGAGTAGCACTTTCTCGACAATAGATCCCAGTATTATTATTACTGATATTGTTTCCGGTAATTTCGGGAGAAGAATCTCCACAGGAACGTATCCCATATAAATTATTAA
>JBAUBA010000022.1:0-1805 GCA_049676265.1 Atribacterota bacterium | reverse complement strand
CCAAATGATCCACCCATATGATTCTGAATTATTCTCACTTTGTTTAAAGATACCTTGAGTACGCTGGCTACGGCATTTCGGCAGGAAAAAGGATTCTGAATTGAACCATAGATGGTTACTAAAGTGTTATGTTCATGGGGCACTGCGGTGAGCGACTCGGGTTCAATATAACCGTGTTCTACAAATTGTGTGGAATATTCTCTTTCCAATATTATCTCTGCCTGGGCGAAACCTTTTTCTGTATCCCCTTTTCTCAATCGATGATGAACCACCTGATTATTTTCTAACTCCGGATGGATTAAGGGAGCATCTTTTTTCTCGGCTTCTTCCGGGTCAAAAATACCCGATAATTCTTCATATTCTACTTCAATTAATTCCAGGGCTTCTGCAGCTGCTTCTTTAGTTTCAGCGGCAACGACAGCAATACCATCACCGATATATAAAACCTGTTGTCGAGCTAAAACCTGCTGATTTTGGATAATTACTCCAAATTTATTATTTGGGACATCCTCCGTTGTTATAACCGCTTTCACGCCCGGATAGGCCAGAGCTTTTTCGATATTTATCTTTACAATTCGAGCATGGGGATATTTACTTCGTAAAACTTTACCATAAAGCATATTGGGAAAGAATAAATCAGCAGCAAATTTAGCTTTACCGGTAACTTTCTCGTAAGCATCAACTCGTTTTATCGATTTATTAACCTCGCTAAATTTCATTCTTTTCATCTCCCTACTGTGTCAGGGGACGGTTCTTTGACACATTTTACCCGATTAACTATCCCTCTTTAATGTGTCAAAGAACCGTCCCCTGACACAGTAAAATTCTACTTTTAATATATTTTTTTTAACGATTACACGAAACTATCTCGTTTTTTTATCAGAAGTTTATTCTTCGGCACCTAGAATTAATGAGAGCAAAGCCATTTTTAAAACAACACCATTAAAGGCTTCCTGCCAATAACGCGCATGTCGGGTTATATCGACATCCGGAGGCAGTTCATCCATTCTCGGCAGAGAATGCAATATAATTGAATCAGATTTTGCTTTCTTCTCTAAGAGTTCGCGAGTTACCCGATAATTATCCGGAGTTAAACCTTTGTCTGATTTTGTATCTTCACGAGATACGGTGTAATCAGCCTGCACAACAGGTTCCATATAAATAACATCCGCTTCATGAATGACATCGGCAACATGCTCGGCTATCTTGAAACGCAAGTTGTAATTTTTTAACTCGGCTTTAAATTCTTCCGTCATTGACATTGCAGGGGGAGCTACGTAAATAACCTGTGCATCAAATTGGGTAAGTGCATATGAAATGGAATGCATGGTACGCATACGCATATCGCCAATACAGAGAAAAGTCAAACCGTCAATAGTGCCCTTTTCCTGTAGAATGGTATACAGGTCTGTCAAAACCTGAGTCGGGTGCTCTCCCCAACCATCACCGGCGTTAATTACGGGTACGCTGGCCCATTTTGCTGTCTCGGCCGGGGCACCCTGTTGAAAATGACGCATAACAATCACGTCACCGTAATATTCCAGCATTTTAACGGTATCTTTAATGCTTTCCTGGTAGAAATCACCTGCTCGGGTCATTTTCGCATCCGAGAAACCAAGTACATGACCGCCAAGACGGTGCATGGCTGCTTCATGAGACAAGCGGGTACGGGTGCTTGGTTGATAGAATGCGGTTACCATAGTTTTATCAGCCAGGATGTTACTGTTCTTACGATTCTTGGCGATAGGCTCTAATTTTTTAGCAACCTCAAAAATTCTAAAAAAATCTTCTCTCTCAAAATCCTT
>JBAUBA010000021.1:0-3133 GCA_049676265.1 Atribacterota bacterium | reverse complement strand
CTCTATTCTTATTGAGTACGATTACACTCTGGGTCGTACTCTTCTATGAGTTCCCGTTCCCTTGGTTCAGAACTATAGGTTTCTTCAAAAGCAAAATATTTTATATTCTTTTTCTGTAGACAATAGTTATTAAGGTCTGGGTGTTCAGATAATCTCTCATAAAGATTGACAGATCTACCTACATATACAGGAGTTTGATAGGCATCACCCAACATATAAACACCTTTACTGTTTGGTGCCATATTGATTTCTTCTGGAAATCCATGCCAATATATCATACTTTTTCTCCTTTAATTAATTATTTAAATGTAAAGAATTATGAATTTAATTTATCTACACTTTTACAATAAAAGACCACTTGTTTTAATATTAAAACCAGTATATACGTTTGTAAATTTGTTCAGAAAAGGCTTGCTTTAAAAGATGCCTCAATGGGTTTAAGAAAATAATAGCATAAGTCCTATTCGGTCACTTGGGCATAATATGACATAACACATCGATAATCTTTTCTTCTTTATCAGGATTAAACTTAAAATAGGATTGAACAACTACTAGGATGATGGGATGGTTTTTAGGGAACATCAACTAAAATATGGTTAATGTGAAACTAGAAATATTAAAGGGGCATTAATCTTATTATAATCCTTGATCATAAATTAGAGGAATATCTTCTATAATATGATGGTTTATAAGAATCTAATATAATATTTGATTAGTTATAGAAATTAAACTTTATATTTAGTGGGGTATCCTCCTTAAAAAAATAATAAATAACTTTTTAAGTAAATTTCGTAAGGTATTTCCCTATAATTAAGGATTCCATTCATCTAAAAAACTTAATGTTTTTTAAATTAGAAATAATCGTACTTTTACATATTTTATATTTAATTATAAACACATATTCATAAAAAATATGATATTCTATCTTTTTAGGTAATAAAATTTGCGCCTCCACTATTCTCTTCTTGATCGGATTAATGGAGTTGGTTACCATTTTGTCCCCTACTCCTAATAAAAAAAGCCTGACCCTAATAAGAGCCAAGCCTCTACTATTTTTATACTATATATGACGTAATAAAACAAGAGCTGAAAGAACAGCAAGGACTTTGGCTCTGTTCAAGCGCGCTTCATTCTTTTGGATAGAGATAGGCGGTCTTGTCTTTTTAAATATATTATATTTAACAACTAGAATTTTGTCAATAGTTTGTATTGTTCTAAAGTAATTGTCTCTGTGCCTAAGCTCTCTTGGGGGGAGGCTGGTGGGTTCGGATCTTACAATATCACTTTTCTTCTTCCCCTTCAATTTTTTTAATTAAAATAGAACAACACATCCTATTTTTCTATGGTTTAGTTTTCTCTTTTAAGAGGTCTTTATTTATGGCGTCTAACTATTATAATAATACCTAAAGCCTCAACCATCCGGTTAGGAAGTTTCTAAGATCTAATAGGTTTTACGCTAAGAGTTACCGAATTATTGACCTGGCACACCTTCCCTTGTTTATTTATAAACTTTCAGTAATTCAACTTCACTCTCCGGTGCAATAATATGTACATTGTTTTGAATATCTTGAAGATGTTGAAATACTTTAGATTTTTCTATTCCCGGTGGCGCATATACAACGAATAAGACATTCTGAGTATTAGGTGTTATCTGTGTACGTCTGTCCGGTCCATATATTATACTGGAGATTATTCCTTTTGAGTCAGATACCATCATGTCATTATAAATCAACTCTTTTTCCTGACCGCTTATTTGAGTATATTTTTCTCCACCGTTTGAAACATCAAGTTTAATAGGCAAATCTATTGCATCTAAATCATGTCCTGCGGTAAGTAAAAGATTCTTAAGTTCAGCCATGAACATTGCCTCAACCAATGAGGAAACTTTGGGAATTGACTTATTCTTAAAAACAATTGACTCCAATTGTAATAATAGGTGGTATGTTTTCTTAAATCTTTTATAATAATCACTAAAAGTATTAATCGGTTCCATATTCTTTAAATAAGCTTTATCTAACCCAGCATATTTCTCTCTCAAATTATTTTCAAGTTCGAGTTTGCATCTATCAAGCTCTTCATGTTGATTAGGATTGCATACATTCCTTATGGCCAGTATACCTAATAATGCTTTTGGATAAACTTTTTTTATCTCATCTGATATAATTAACAATTCCATCCCTCTCTTTTTTCCTTAATTACTAATTATTCAAACAAAACATGAAAACTTTTATAAACAAAGACTTTGAAGGTTTTAATAAAAACTCTCATATAAGGGTTGCAGAGTTTCGGTGAGGTTAAAAAACGTCGCAATTAACAATTTTTCAAAAATTAAAGTACATTTAGCTGTTTTAAAATAAAAAGAGAGAAATTCTTTTTTAAGTTATTATAACTTCCTAACAAATTCTTCAAGATATAGTTCCCCCGGTAAATCCGCCAGGTAAAGCCACAACAAATTATTACTTAAAACGGGACAATGCATCCTATTTTTCTATGGTTTAGCTTTCTCTTTTACGAAGTCTTCCTTTGGGACGTCTATCTGTAATAACACCTAAAGCTTCAACTATCCGGTTAAGAAATTCCTCAGATCCTATAGGTTTTCCGCTAAATAGATGCCGAAATATTGAGCTGGTACAACCTTCTTTAATGATTACATCTATTAATATAGATAACTAACAGGACATGATGACTATCCTAACAGATAAATAGATGATACATTGTACTCTTATGAATGTTTTCTTCTGTCAGTTCCACTTCTTCTTTCGTGGGTACTTCTGCGTTCAACGCCTTTATATTTCGGATTGCCGGATTTCCTGCGGTCTATTCCCGTTCTCCGTTCTTTTCCACTACGGTGCTCTCTTTTTACCATAGGAAGTTCTCCTCCTTTTTATCGAGATTATCAATCCACTGGACATCACAGCCTACTTTTTCAAACTATGAATATTTTGGGTGGGGGCAGGCTTAACAAATACACAAAAACTATTTCTTTTATTGTTGCATTATTTTTTTTCAATAAAGATTTATATTATAAAGCGATTTTTCGGTAATTATAAATAAAAAAACAGAATAAGAAAATAATGATATTACTCTCTTACTCTGTCCTTTTACCTGAAAGATTCTTCCTAAGAAATTAGGA
>JBAUBA010000020.1:0-2119 GCA_049676265.1 Atribacterota bacterium | reverse complement strand
AGAGAGCTACTATTACCTGGGGCAATGTTATCTGCAAAAAGGCATTATAGAATATAATAACAAAAATATTTTTAAAGCTAATAGTCTTATTCGAAAGGCAAACAAAATATCCGAACAAGTTATTCCTAAATACGAAAAAATGATCGAAGATAATCCGGAAGATTTAAACAGTTATCTTAGATTAGGCTATATCTATGAAGTAAGGAGCATAATTCCTTTTATTAATGAGTATAATGAGGCTTTAGAATATTATTTGAAGGCTTTAGATTTAGCAGTAAGCTCTTCTTCAACAGGGAATACGGGAATGATTATTTACCTTAATACCAGGGTAGGAAGTATATATTTTAAAAAGAAAAAATATTCTCAAGCTATAGGATACTTAGAGAGCGCAATAAAGATGTCTTCCCGCAATGCAGAAGTTTACTATTATTTAGGATTATCTTATGATAAAATAGGTGAAATAGGAAAAGCTCGAGAATTCCTTACCAGGCTGATAGAGTTCGCTCCCCAATCGGAATTTGCGCAGGAAGCAGAAAAAGAATTAAAGAAAATAAATAAAAAATAGTGATACGCTACACTTAATTTGAAATTAGAGGAGGTAACTATGAAACTTAAAGAAATAATTTTTATTGTTGAAGAAGATCCAGAAGGAGGATATACCTCTCAGGCTCTTGGATATTCTATTTTTACAGAAGGTGAAACTTTAGAAGAACTTAAAGAAAATATTAAAGATGCTATAAAATGTCATTTTGGCAAGAGAGAAACAGCACTTTTTGTTCGTTTGCACATAATTAAGGAGGAAAGATTCGCTTGTGCCTAAAATTCCAAGAGATATTTCTGGTAGAGAATTAGCAAGATTACTAAAAAGATATGGATATGAAATTAATAGAGAAACAGGGAGTCATATAAGACTTGTATCTAAATTTAAAGATGAAGAACATAATATTACTGTACCCGATCATTACCCCATTAAAATTGGGACATTAAACAATATCTTAAGTGACTTAGCTAATTACCTGAAAATTGACAAAAAAGAACTTATAAAAGAAATATTTAAAAAGTGATATGGAAAGAAGAGAAAGCTTTAAATTTATTGGTAAATTGGGCAATTGGTGAATTGCCAATAAGGAGGTTTATATCATTGTCCTCATCGGCTACAAAATCTGAAAGAGTAACACTCAAAATTAAGTATAAAAAATCATTCTCAAATATAACAATTTTATCCCTATTATTATTTTCTATTCTATTATTATTAAATGGTTGCTTTTTTTCGCCTTTATCTAAAGGTTCGGTAGAAGGCTATGTTCATGAGGAGATTATAACAGGGGGAAATCGCCCCTTAGAAGGAGCCCTGGTAAGCATATCCGGCTCCTCCAATACTGCCCTCAGCGATGCAGATGGCTACTTCCGGATAGATGAAGTGTCAATAGGTGCGCGGAGTTTAACTGTTGCCAAAGAAAATTATATTACCTATAAAATATTGAGTGTAGTAATAAAAGAGGATGAAGTTACTTTGATTGATAATGGCAATCCTATTGTTGTTCAGGCAGTTGATGACAAGTATCTCTTTGATGGAGGAATTATCTATTACGATTCAGGCGAATATACAAATGCCTTCACCACCTTTCAACAATTAATTATTGACTTCCCTGAGAGTCAATATGCTGATGATGCCCAATACTATATTGCCTATATTAATGAAAAAAAGTTTGGTTATTACAGTAAAGCCCTCCTGGAGTATTACCAGTTACTTGTTAATTACCCCGATAGTATATGGGCAGATGATGCCCAATTAGGTATGGGCAATTGTTATTACTCAAGCAGCGAATATAATAATGCAATTGTCGAGTATCAAAAAGTTATCGATGATTATCCCAATAGTCCGTTTCATGCCTTTGCCCAGTTCTACATTGGACATAGTTATCGATATTCATATAATTTTTCGCAAGCTGTTACTGAATATAATAAAGTTATCGATAATTATCCTGAAAGTGAGTATGCTGCTCCGGCTCAATATTATATTGGTTATTCCCATTATCAGGATCAGAATTATAATCAGGCAATATTAGAATTCCAGAAAACAATTGATAATTATCCTGATTCCACCTGGCCAGGCGAA
>JBAUBA010000019.1:0-1846 GCA_049676265.1 Atribacterota bacterium | reverse complement strand
AGATAAGGAAATAAGGAGTAGATATGTTTGCAATAGATTTTGGTGCACGTTCTATTAAAGTAGCAAAAGTACATAAAGTAAGTGATGGTTATGAACTTGATAATTATGGAATTACCCTTAGCCCTGAAGGTGCTATTGCCAATGGTGAGATTATCAATCCCATTGTTGTTGCTGATGTTTTAATTGAATTGCTAAAAGATAGTGGTATAAGGGATAGAAAAGCAATTATAGCCATAACCGGACAAAAAGTAATCGTTAGAGAGATTATTCTTCCTTTGATGGAAGATAAAGAGTTAATGGCCGGAGTAATGTGGGAAGCCCCCAAATATGTCCCCTATGATTTAGATGACTCTATTATCGATGCTGAGAAAGTAGAAGAATTTGTGGAAAAAGATGGGAATAAGATGATGAGGGTTCTTTTAGTGGCAGTTCCCAAGGACATAGTTCAACCCTATATGGAAGTATTAAAAAAAATAAGGATAATACCAAAAATAGTAGATGTAATTTCTTCTGCTAATATTAGAGTCTTTAAAAATTATCTTACTGACAAAAAAAAAGAAGAAGAAGAGGGTTCTATTATTGATATAATAATATCTATTGGGGCAAGCGGTACAATCCTTAGTTTGGTCGAGAAAGGCAATTTAAAATTTACCAGAGATATTTTAATTGGAGGGAATGATATTACTAAAGCATTAGCTAAATCTTTGAATATCTCTTTTGACGAAGCAGAAAAGCTTAAAAGAGATACTAAAATAGTATTAGGCTTGGAAGAAGATAAAGAAAAGAAAGATGACAGCGAAAAGATAATAATAAAAATATTGAATCAAATAACCAAAGAAGTGCGAAAGTCACTGAGTTATTATAAAACACAAAGTCAAAAAGTTAAATATAATAAGATGATATTATCCGGTGGTTGTGCTAATATAAGTAATATTAAAGATTTGCTTAGTGAGCAATTTGAAATTCCGGTAATCATTGGAAATCCATTTGAAGGGATAAAGATAGACGAAAGAGCATTTAATGTTGAAAGAATAAAAAAACTAAAAGATATCTTAGCTACGGTATTTGGATTAGCAATGAGAGAAAGGTAAATAGAAAAATGGCAAATATTAATCTTCTGCCAATTGAATATAAGGAAAAAGTAAAATTTAATTTAAGGCGGGTATTAATTATTTTATTTGTTGTGCTTTTAGCATTTGGTACTGTTTATTTATATTACTATTTGGAATTACAAATAGATTATAAAGAACAACAACTTAAAACCCTAAAAACTGAATTGGCAGCCCTTGAAAATGTAATAAAAGAAGTGAAGAATTTAGAAAAAGATAAGAAAATGGTTGAAGAACGAATCCAGGTGATTGAAGGTTTAATCAAAAATCAAGCTCATTTATCCCGGATATTGGGAGAGTATAGTGCTTCGCTTATGGATGAAGTCTGGATAGATAATCTTTCTTTGAGCGCTAATCAGACTTTTGATTTTACTGCCAGTACTTTTAATAATTATTTGATTGCTAAGTATATGGTGACTTTAAAGGATGACCCCACTTTTGATAATATTGAACTTGGATATGTACGGAAAAGTAAAATCAAAGAAGAAGATACAGACGTTGAAATTGTAAACTTTAAACTATCGGGATTATTTATACCGAAGAGGATAGAGTAAGATGAAATTATCTAAAGGCGTTACCGCATTTATAATATTTGTAGCATTGGTTGCTTTTGCTTATGTTAATTATACTTATGTCTATCAACCAAGGATGTTAAAGATTGAACAATTAGATAAAGATATTGAGATTACAGCTAATAAAATTATTGAAGGGAAGAGAATTGCTGCACGGCTCGGTCC
>JBAUBA010000018.1:0-16523 GCA_049676265.1 Atribacterota bacterium | reverse complement strand
CCTCTTTCATCCCCATCTTTGTCTAAGACCGTCCCTTCGGGTAAAGGGGGTCTTAATTAAAAAAATACAAACATCTGGCTGGGTACTATAGATTTTTCAAAGAACTAAAGAGAGAGGGAATTCAGGAGAAACCCCTGAAACCCCATTTTCTTATGTATCACTATAAATTCCGAAGTGACAGATTCCATACTAACAAAGTTAAAGGTTGTTGTCAAGGATTATTCCGCATATTTTCTAGAAGAATTTAAATATTTTTTATCTGCTTAAATTAGTACTTCTGGCAATGATAATTATAGTATAACCGGGGGAGAAATGCAAGGGGGGAGATTCGTATCGCGTATCTCGTGAATCGTATCTCGTTACGGATTAGTTAGTTACCTGGTTAGCTAGTTAAGAAAATAGAAAAAGGAGGCAGAAAAAATTAGTATCACGTATAGCGTAGAGGGGATAGCAGGTAGTATAACAAGGTAAAAACTTAAAGCGAAAAACTAAAAACCATCATTTAAAATTTAAAACCTTAGTTCTTAATTCTTAGTTTTGAGTTATTATTTTGCGCTTTTCGTTTTTTGCTCTACGCTCTTCCTCTTTACTATATACTCGATACTATCTATTATATTATTTAATAACTAACTTAATAAAATTTAGTCTCCCGATTTTTAAAATCATACCTTCTTCGACAGTCAAGTCAAGATTGGGATCACTTGCCTTTTCTCCGTTAATTCTTACTCCACCCTGCTCAACCAATCTACGGGCTTCACTTTTACTATCTACTACACCAGATAAGGCAACAAGCTTAATAAGCCAAATTTTTCCTTCTTTTAAATCATCTTTCTTTAAAATAAATTCTTTTATTTCTTCCGGAAAAAGTTTATTCTTAAACACTTTTTCAAATTCTTCTTCTGCCATAATTGCAGCACTCTGTCCGTGATAAAGTTTAACAATTTCTCTGGCTAATCTCTTTTTCACATCCCTAGGATGTAAATCATTACTTTCTAAGCCTATTTTTATCTTATTGATTTCATCCAAAGAAACATCGGTTACCAATTCAAAATATCTAGTGATAAAATTATCAGGGACAGACATAGTTTTGCCATACATTTCTTGAGGAGATTCATTAATTCCAATATAATTGTTTAAACTTTTACTCATTTTTTCTACTCCATCTGTTCCCTCAAGAAGAGGCAGGGTAATAATAACTTGCGGTTCCTGATTGAATTCCCTTTGAATATCTCTACCTACCAATAGATTAAATTTCTGATCTGTACCTCCTAATTCAATGTCTGCCTGTATAGCGACAGAGTCATAGCCCTGCATTAAAGGGTACATAAATTCGTGCATACCTATTGGTTTACCTTCTTTGTACCTATTTGAAAAATCATCTCTTTCTAACATACGGGCAACTGTATATTTGGAACATATTTTTAGAACTTCCGAGAAAGAAAGCTTCCCCAACCAATGACTATTGAATACTACTTTAGTTTTCTCCGGATTTAATATTTTAAAAACTTGTTTCCTATAAGTCTCTGCATTCTTTTTGACCTCTTCTTCAGTCAACTGTTTTCTGGTTACTGATTTACCGCTTGGATCGCCTATCATTCCGGTAAAATCGCCAATCAAAAAATAAATATCATGTCCCAGGTCTTGAAATTGTCTCATTTTTCGCAGACCTACCGTATGTCCCAAATGTATATCCGGCGCATTAGGATCAAATCCTTGCTTAACCCGAAGAGGTCTTTTTTCTTTTCTTGATTTTTCAATTTTTTTTATTAATTCTTCTTCGGAGATTATTTCTTCTGTGCCTCTTTTAATTATCCTTAGTTCTTCTTTAATATCCATAACAAATTACCCCGCTTCATAACATAAAAACTTTAAATATTTTTTATTAAAATTCATTCCCTTATTTTTTGTTCGTTATTCCAGCCCTAACCTCTTTTTGTTCTTAATTAATAAAATTAATAAGGGATAACCCAGGACATAACAAGCAATGACTTCCCCCATGCCAATATACAATACAGTTATCCAATAAGGTAAGCCGAAAAGTAAATGTAAATAAATACTCACCCCAAATGCATTTATCAATACAGGGGGGAGGGGTGCTAATTTAGGTTTTTTTACTTTGTAAGTTATATATGCAGCAATTAAAGTACAGAGACTTCCCCCAATTATATCTACCATCCCTAATCCCCCGTAAATATTTGCCAAAATACAACCTAAAAATAATCCAATTATAGCTGATGAGTCAATAAAAGGAAGGATTACTAAGGCTTCAGCAATTCTCACTTGAATAGGGCCATAACTTATCGGAGCAAATATAATATTAAGAATCACGTAAATCGCTGCGATCATGGCTGCACGAACCAGATAATTAAGCTTACTCATATTAAAATATCCCAATAATAAACATATCTAATTTTTGAAATTATAACATAGATTTAATGCTATTAAAAGGTTCAGTAAAATCACTTTACTAATTTTTGTATAATTTTGTGATATAATATTATTCAGAAGCGTAGAACGTAGAACGAAAAACGCAAAACTATAACTCAAAACTAAAAACGAAGAAAGAGGTTTTGAATTTTGAATTATGGTTTTTAGTTTTTCGCTTTAAGTTTTTAGTTTAACACAATACACAATAAGATACACGAAAAAAGGAGTTTTGCTTTGTCAGTTAAAAATAAACCAAAGAAATCTTACTATATTTCTTCATCCAAAAAAATATTATTGATAATTCTAATTTTTGCCCTGACATTTGCTATTACTTTTATCGCTTTAGCTACCCTTAATAATCAAAAAATATCAGAAATGGTTCAAGGAAACAAATTTTTAGATGCTATAAACAGCAAAGTATATGATATTAATGGTAAAATTATCACCGAATTTTATCAGGAAAATAGAAATCCAGTTCCTTTATTTAAAATTCCTTCGAATTTAATTAATGCCACTATTGCTATTGAGGATTCAGATTTTTATAAACATAAGGGGATAAGTTTACGGGGAATTATACGTGCTCAATGGGAAAATTTTAAAAATTTGATTTTATTATCCAGTAAAGATAACAAACCTCAAGGAGGCAGTACAATAACCCAACAATTGGCTATAAACACTTTTCTTACTCGAGAAATTAGCTTGAATAGAAAATTAAAAGATATGTTATTAGCCTTACAAATAGAACGATCTTTCACCAAAGATGAAATTTTAGAAATGTATTTAAATGAAATATACTTTGGACATGGTGCCTACGGAGTACAATCTGCTGCTAAAATGTATTTTAATAAAAATGTACAGGATTTAAACCTTGCAGAATGCGCATTACTCGCAGGAATCCCCCGTGGACCTTCTTATTACTCACCAATTATTAATCAAGAAGTGTCCTTAAAAAGAAGAAATATAATATTAAACAGAATGTTTGAATTGGGTTACATATCTAAAGAGGATATGGAAAAAGCCAAACAAAGCACCCTGGAACTTAATTATAATAATAAAAGAGATAATTTTACAGCTCCCTATTTTTCCACTTTTATTCTTTCTCAACTTTTAAAAGAATATGGAGCTAATGTAGTTTATAAAGGTGGATTAAAAATTTATACCACCTTAGATTTAGAGATGCAATATTTTGCTGAAAAAGTATTTCAAGAATCCGGACATGAAGGAGCAATAATAGCCATTGAACCTCAGACCGGTCATATTAAAGCAATGGTGGGAGGAAAAGATTTTGGAGAAAGTAAATTTAATAGAGCAACTCAAGCTTACCGCCAACCTGGTTCAGCTTTTAAGCCTTTTATTTATCTTACTGCCTTAGATAATGGATTTACTCCCAGTAATATTATAGAAGATTCTCCGGTCACTTTTGAAAATGGATGGTCTCCTGAAAATTACGAAAAAGAGTTTAATGGACCAGTAACTCTCAGAGAAGCGTTTGAACAATCTATAAATGTAGTAGGAGTAAAATTATTAGAGCAAGTAGGAATAAAAAAAGTTATAAATTATTCTCATAAAGCAGGAATAACCAGTGAACTTCGCTCAGATCTTTCTTTAGCTTTGGGCACTTCAGAGACAACCCCTTTGGAAATTGCTTCCGCTTATGCTACCATTGCCAATTTGGGAGTAAGAATTGACCCTGTATCCATAATTCGAATAGAAGATGATAAAAATGAAATTATAAAAGAGAATGTTACTCAAAAAAATAAAGTATTTAAAGAAGAGACTTGTTATGTACTTATTAATATGATGGAGGGAATAATCACCAGAGGGACTGGGTGGAACGCTAAGATAGGTAGGCCAGCAGCCGGAAAAACGGGAACAACCAATGATTTTGTTGACGCCTGGTTTATTGGATTTACTCCGGATTTGGTTACTGCAGTTTATATTGGAAATGATGATAGAAAACCTTTAGGGAATAAAATGACTGGTGGTGTAGTCGCTGCTCCGATTTGGGCTCAATTTATGAAAAATGCCCTTAATAATAATGAAAAAAAAGATTTTTTGCAACCAGATAAAATAACTAAAATATCTGTTTGTAAAGAATCCGGGCTTTTACCTACTGATTCTTGTCCGGAAATATTAACAGTAACTTTTATAGAAGGCACAGAACCTACATCTTATTGCACAATTCATCAAAAATATTTTGAAATTCCAAAAGCAGAAGAATATCCGGAAATTAAGAAACCTTATTATGAAGAAATTGAAGAAATTAAGGAAAAACATGAAGAAAAACCCACAGAAACTGAAGAAGGGGAAACTCTTCAGTCTTTAATAGAAAAACTTAGAGAAAAACATAAAAAATAAGATGAATAATTATTTCTTAAGATACGCAATTGTAACTCCAATCCCTCCTTCTTTTGTATCTCCAGTTCTAAATGATTTAATATAAGGAATTTTATCTAACATTTTTTTTACCTCGTCTCTCAAGATGCCCTTGCCTTTTCCATGAATTATGTACACCGGTGAGACTCCCAGCAGATAAGCGTCATCTAAATATTTTTCTAATACAGGCCGTGCCTCTTCAATGGTTAAATGGCGAATAGAAATCTCATTTCTAAAAGTTTTTATTTTGGATAAAGAAAAACTATCCCTTCCGCTTAAACCTCTATCAAAACCATTTCCAATATGACTATATTTTTCTGGTATCTTATCGAGTTTATCTATTTTTTCTATATCGAAAATTGAGATCAGCATTTTCATATTATCAATTTGGACCTTGCATTTTTCACTTTTGGCAGAAATAGAAAGTATTGTCCCTTGCTTGTTCAAACTCTTAACTAATACATAATCTCCTATTTCAATATTTTGATTTTTAATTAACTCTTTCTCCGGCTTTATCTTTACTATCTCGTCTTTTATTTCTTTGCTAATTGCCTGCATTTGTTTTAGCAAAGGACCTTTAGACTCCTTACTAAAAACCCCCTTCTTGTTCAATTTTTCCATTATCTTTTCAGCTCTATTCTGAGTTTCCTTTAATATCTTTTCCGCTTCTTGGTAGGTTTTTAGAATTATTTCCTTTTTGTTCTCTTCTATTTTGTTTAATTCTTTTTCTAATTTATCTCTAATTTCAACACTCTCTTCTTTAGCAGCTTCTATCAAATTTTTTTCTTTCTCGATTAGTTTTTTATCTTGTTCGATTTTTTCAATCAAATTATCCGCTTTGATTTTTTCCTGAGATAAAAAGCTCTGAGCTTGAGAAACAACTTCCGTGGCTAAACCTAATTTTTGGGCAATTATAAAAGCGCAACTCTTGCCGGGTAATCCGATAGAAATCTCAAATGTCGGCTTTAAGGTTTCCTCATCAAATTCAACGCGCGCATTAGATACTCCTTTGGTTAAATATGCATGAGTCTTTAAAGAATCATGATGAGTGGTTGCTATTACCCTGGATTTTTCTTTACCTAAGAAATCTAAAACTGCCATACCTAAAGCTGCTCCCTCTGTAGGATCTGTCCCTGCACCCAATTCATCAAGTAATACAAGAGATTTAGAATCAGTCTCCCTTAAAATTTGAACTATATGCTTCATATGAGAAGAAAAGGTGCTTAAATTTTGTTCTATACTCTGTTCGTCTCCTATATCACAGAATATCTTTTTAAAAATAGATACCTCGCTTCCCTGGGCAGCGGGAATGTGTAACCCACATTGAGCCATGAGAGTAAGTATGCCCACGGTTTTCAAGGTAACCGTCTTACCTCCTGTATTGGGGCCGGTAATTACTAAAATATTAAATGCTTTTCCCAAATTTATATTAATGGGAACGACAGGGCCCTGTAACAAAGGATGTCTTGCCTGGATAAGATTAATAAAGCCATCTTGGTTTATTTTTGGTTCTACTGCTTTCATTTTATCCGCTAATACTGCTCGGGCATAAATAAAATCAATCTCTCCCAGGCTTAAAACACTATCATTAATTTCTTGTGCCCTTTCTCCGATAAGTGAGGTTATTCTTTGCAGAATTTTTAATATCTCTTGTTCTTCATCCTTAATTAATTGACGGAGCAAATTATTTAACTCTACTACTACAAAGGGCTCAATAAATAAGGTAGCTCCGCTATCAGATTTATCGTGAACTATTCCGGGAAATTTTGCTTTTTTTTCTTGCTTTACAGGTATAACGTACCTATTTTGTCTTACAGTTATTAAAGGTTCTTGAATAATGGCGGCAAAACGGGAAGACCTGATAATAGTTTCCAATTTATTTTTCAGAGCTTGTTCCTTTTTTATTATATCTCTTCTAATCTTCCTTAACTCCGGGCTCGCTCGATCTAAAACTACTCCATCCTCATCGATACATTGGATAATTTCTTTCTCTAATTCGGAGAAAGTTTGTATTTTTTCTGCTCTCTCTCTAATCAAAGGATATTTTTCTTTGGTTTTCAATAGAAACTTTTTAATCAAGCGAGAAGTTTTTAAAACTTTTAATATTTTTATAATTTTTTTTGCATCAAGGATAGATCCCTTAATTGCAGATCTTTTTAATTCACTACCAATGTCCTCTAACCTGGAAAAGGGAGGGGTTCCGTCGTAAGAAATGATTTCTCGCATTTCAGTAGTTTCTCTTTGAGTATTAAAAATTTGGGGAAAATTAATCTTAGGAGTAATATTTTCTACGATTAATTCACCAATAGCAGTGGATATTTTTTCTTTTAATTGCTTTTTGATTTTTGAAAATTCTAAAACTGAAAATGTATGCTCATCCAAAATACATCTCACCTTTTTTAAATACTAACAAAATATTTCGCGGTATCTTTTAGAACAATTAAATTAAGATGAAATTTTTTAAGAAATTCTTCCGTGTTAAATTGAAAGCTTAAAGGCAGCCAATCTTTTAAATAATCATATACAATTGTAGTCATAACTGCAAATCTATTAGCTAAGAATGAGTTTTCTAATTGTTCTTTCAAAAAAACTGGTAAAGGAATAAAAGTAATAATAACTAATAAAATTCCCACTATTAAAGAACCCTTGACTAAACCAAACACAGCTCCCCCTAAACCGTCTATCCAGAAAACAAACAACAGGGAAAGTATTTTTTTAAAAAATATTTCAATAATTCTCGCGATTAGATATATTCCCAAAAATATTAGAGCAAAACCTAATATGTTTGCTATCTCCCCGCTTATTTGACTATGTGAGCTTATAAATTCTCCAACCTCTTTAAACCAAAAAATTGCCAGGAAAATTGCAGTGATAACTCCTATTAAATTTATTATCCCTCTAATAATTCCGCGACGTATCCCAATAATCATATTCAATAAGATTATTATCATTATCGATACATCTATCCAATTTATTGTCATAGATATTCCCTTCTAATTAGCCGTAAGTGTTTTTTTATCTGGTTAGTTGGTTTATTAGTTGATTAGTTTTATATTAATTCATTAACCAAGTAACTAATCATACTATGCGTTCTACACTAAAAAACGAGATACGATTCACGAGATACGAGATACGAATATGGTTTTGCACTTTGTGTTTTTCGCTTTACGTTTTTTTCATTCTCTTATTTTAGCATTAAATTTTACTATTAGCTTTTCTCTGATTTTTTTAAATATATTTTCCACTTCTTGATCGGTCAAAGTACGATCTTCGGCCTGAAAAACCACGGAGTAAGCTAAGCTTTTATACCCATCACCAATTTGCTTTCCTTTAAATATATCAAACAAAGTTACTTTTTTAATTAATTTTTCATCTATCAATTTTATGGTTTTAATAATATCAGCAGAAAGTATTTCTTCTTTTACTATAAAAGCTAAATCTCTCTGAACAGAAGGATATTTTGGTAAAACACAATATTTGATATCCGAGGGAACGTTAGGGAATAAATTTTCAAAATCAATCTCAAAAAAATTCACTTTTCCCGGGATACGATAATTGTTTATTACTTCCGGATGTATCTCGCCAAAAATTCCCACCTCTTCTCCTCTTATAATAATTTTACCATTCCGTAGAGGGTGAAAAGCAGGATGGTTCCCTTGAACTACTTCCCAATTTTCCACTTTTAAGCCCTGAAAAACTGTCTCGATTATACCCTTAACATCAAAAATATCTAAAGAAAGTGATTTTTCCCAAACATCTCCCCGAACAGACTTATTTATTGCTCCGGCTATTATTAATTTCTCATTAGGTAAGGAACTTGACCTATCGGGATAAGGTAAGTATATTTTAGCTACTTCAAATATTTTAACCAACTCTATTTGCCGATTGGTATTCCATTTAATAATTTCCAATAAACTTGAAATTAAAGAAGTCCGCATTAAAGAATGGTCTCTGGTCAAAGGGTCTTTAAGTTTTATGGCATTCCTTAATTTATGCCCTTCGGGTATTCTTATTTTATCAAATGTCTCAGGAGAAATAAAACTGTAAGTTATTACTTCATTTAAACCACAGCCGATTAATATTTCTCTTACCTGATCAACTACCTTGAGTCGGAAATCTTTCCCCTCCTGGGCAATGGTAGTATTAAAGAGAGTAGGTAGAATCTTATCATAACCATAAATACGAGCAATTTCCTCAATTATATCTATTTCTCTTTCCACGTCTCCCCTAAAAGAAGGAGGAATTACTTCAATATATTCTCCCATATCTTTTACTAATTTAAATTCCAATTTATCTAAAATATCAATAATTTTATTTTTTGTTTTAGATTCGTCTTTATCTAAAAACTGTCCCAGTATTTTACTTACTCTCTTTATCCTTAAATTTATCTTGTTGGGTTGATACAATTTTTCATTTGTGTCGATTTTCCCCGAGCTAATCTTGCCCATAGCAACTTTATTTATTAAATCGGCAGCCCGATCCAGGGCGTATATTTGCACTTCTTTATCTATCCCCTTTTCGAATCTGTTTGAAGCCTCGGTTCTTAAGCTAAATTTCGCAGTACTTTTTCTATTATTCACTGGGTTAAAATAAGCTGATTCTAAAAATACATTTTTGGTGCTCTGATCAATCTCAGAATGCTTTCCTCCCATTATTCCGGCAAGAGCTATAGGTTCTTCTGTGTCAGCAATAACTAAACTATTAGCAGGCAACTGCCTTTCTACATCATCTAAAGTGCAGATGGTTTCACCCGGTCTGCTTCTTCGAACTATAATGGTCTTCCCTTTAACTAAATCAAGATCAAAGGCATGAAGCGGCTGTCCTGTTTCCATCATTACAAAATTGGTAATATCTACTATGTTATTTATTGGTCTTGCCCCTAACAATCTTAACTTCCATTTTAACCATAAGGGTGATTCTTCTATCTTAATATCTTTTATCACTCTTCCGGCATAACGAGGGCATAAATCTTCTTCCTCAATTTTTACAACAATATCTTTTTCGATTTTTTCGCCCTCTTCTTTTATCTCTATTTCAGGAATTTTAAGCTTATTATTAATAATTGCACCTATTTCTCTGGCTATTCCGATTACACTCATTAAATCAGGACGATTAGAATGTATTTCAAAATCAAATATAGTGTCGTCAAATTTTATCATTTTCCTGATATCTTCCCCTAAGACAGCTTCTTTTTCTAAAATTAAAATCCCCGGAGATTTCCCTGGTTCAATTCCCAATTCAGAAGCTGAACATAGCATTCCCGAAGACAAAACTCCCCCAAATTTCTTACTTTTGATAATTCCTATTTTGGGTAATTTTGACCCATCCAGTGCAACCGCCACTTTATCAAAAACCTTCATATTTTTTGCCCCACAAATTATTGGAAGTATCTTCTTTTTTATGTCTACCTGACAAACCGATAATTTTTTCTTTTCGGGGTGTTGTTCTATGGCAATTATCTTACCCACTACTACTTTTTCTATCTCAGTAGATATATTCTCCATTCTCTCTAAAATTATACCGTTTATAGTTAATCTCTGGGCAAGCTCTTCAGGCGACATATCCATATCAATATATTCTTTTAATAAATTGTAAGAAACCTGCATTTTTCTCCCTCCCTGTCTCGTGATTCGTATATCGTATATCGTATTTCGTAAAGATTATAGGATTACAAATGAGCCATTTATCTTATCGGTCACAAAGTATTGAGCGTCTACAACACTAAACCAAAAAATTCAAAACTTTTTTCGTATTACTCTTTTTCTTTCTTCTGGCTACGGGATTCTGACTCCTTACTTCTATTTTTTTCACGAAATACGAAATACGATATGCTAATTAAAATTGTTTTAAAAATCTTAAATCATTTTCAAAAAATAACCGGATATCATTTATGCTATATTTTAACATAGCAATTCTTTCCGCTCCCATTCCAAAGGCAAAGCCAGAATATTTTTCCGGATCGTATCCTACCATCTTAAAGACTGCCGGATCGGTCTCCCCTGAACCCATAATCTCTAACCATCCGGTATACCCACAAGCCCTACATCCTCTTCCATGGCATAATAGACAAGATACATCTACTTCCGCGCTCGGTTCTGTAAAAGGAAAATAAGCCGGTCTAAACCTTACTTTCCTGTCTTTACCAAAGATCCTATGTACAAAAACAGTTAGGACACCTTTCAAATCGCCAAAAGTAATATCTTTATCAACTGCCAGGCCTTCTATCTGATGAAACATAGGAGTATGAGTACTATCCGCAGCATCACGCCTATAACATCTTCCTATAGTAATCATTCTAATCGGAGGTTGTTGTTTTTCCATAACCCTTATTTCCACTGGTGAGGTATGGGTTCGAAGCAAAATTTCTTTATTTATATAAAAAGAATCCTGGTCATCCCTGGCGGGATGGTCTTTGGGAATATTAAGTGCTTCAAAATTATAATAATCTAATTCTACTTCCGGGCCCTCTTCTATCTTAAATCCTAAACTTAAAAATATTTCCTCAATCTCTTTTAAGACTAAATTAATGGGATGAGCAGTTCCTCTGTCTAATTTTCTCCCCGGAAGAGTAAGGTCAATACCTTCTCCCTGTAATCTTTTTTCTTTCTCCAGTTTTTCAATTTCTATCTCTTTTATTTTGAGCAGTTCTTCAATCTCTCTTTTGCTTTGGTTCAATAGCTGCCCGGCTTTTGGCCTTTCCTCCGCAGAAAAACTTCCCAACTTTCTCAACAGGAGAGTCACTAGCCCCTTTCTACCTAAATATTCTACTCTTAATTTCTCGATATCTTTTAAATCTTTAACTAAATTTAACTTAGAAACAATTTCTTTTTTAACCCCTTTTATTTTATTTTCCAATAGTATCCCCTCCTCATCGTTAATAGTTCCGATAAAATAAAAAAAGGTTTACAATTTTCTTCGCCTTGTAAAGGGACGAAAATTATAGACCTTCTCCGCGGTACCACCCTTTTTAATCTGCTTTTTATCAAGCAAATCCGTACTCTTACTCCTTATAACAGTGGAGTGCTGGCAAAACTTACTTTTATAATTTCAGCCTGCAGTTCTAAAGTGAATTTCGATTATTATCTAACCAGACTAAATATCAAGTTAGCTATAACCTACTTATCTTTATTATGACTTTTAACGAAAGATATTTTATAGACATAATGTACGCAAAAATAAATTTAATTTAAGCCTTCTTTGGCTACTTTCACTACACTAACAAATACTTCGTGATTTCTTACTGCTAATTCAGCTAACATTTTCCGATTGATTTCTACCCCTGTAACCTTTAAACCTCTTATAAATTTATTATAAGATATTCCTTCGTTTCTGGCAGCAATACCAATTCTTGTTATCCACAAACTTCTAAAATCTCTTTTTTTCGCCCTTCTATCTCTGTAGGCATAAGAAAGTGCCTTCATCATAGCTTCATGGGCAGTACGATAAAGTTTGCTTTTTGCCCCCCAATATCCTTTAGTTAATTTTAATACTTTTTTTCTTCTTCTTCTTGAGGCAACGCTATTTGTCGCTCTTGGCATACCATTCACTCCTTATCTTTTTATATCCGAATTATTCTTTGTTTATCGCCCTTATATTTAATATTGTTCTGATAATACTTCAAAGTTTTTAGAAAATATTAAGAATAAGGTAATAATACTTTAACATTTTTTACCTCAACACTACTAACCGTAGTCCTTTTTCTTAGATTTCTCTTACGTTTTGCAGTCTTTTTAGTTAAAATATGACTTTTATAAGCTTTTGACCTTATTATCTTACCTGAACTACTTACTTTAAATCTTTTCGCTGAACTCTTATGTGTCTTCATTTTAGGCATATATGTCTAACCTCTTTCCCAGTAATGTTTTGTATTATTTAGGTATTAAAACTAAAATCATATTCCGTCCTTCTAACTTTGGTTCCTTTACAACCTTGGCAATTTCTTCGGTATGTTTAGTTATGCGCTCCAATAATTCCTTTCCTAAATCTAAATATCTCATTTCTCGCCCTCTAAACATTATAGTAACTTTTACCTGATTACCTTCTTCTAAAAATTTAGATAGATTTTTTACTTTAAAATTGTAATCATGTTCTCCAATATTGGGGCGTATTTTTATTTCTTTCATTCCACCGCTTTTCTGTTTCTTCTTCCCGCTTCTATTTTTTTTATCCAGTAAGTATTTATATTTTCCGTAATCGATAATTCTACAAACCGGAGGTTTGGCTTCTGGTGCAACTTCAACTAAATCAAGATTACTCTTTTCGGCAAGTTCAATACCCTCCTTTTTGCTAACTATTCCTACTTGCTTACCTTCAAAATCTATAAGCATAATCTTCTCTGCTCTAATTTTTTCATTTATTCTTAACTTCGGTTTTGACTTAATTCCTATTTTCCTCCTTTACACGCATAAAGATGAGCAACGCATCAATTTTCATGTAATTTAAATTAGTTTTTTGGCTCAACTTTGAAATATAATTATACTAATTTTGGTAGATAAAAAATATAGCTCCTACACTTCTTTAAAACATATATAATTCTTCATTATTTCTAAAAAACTATAACATATTCTCTTTTTATAGTCAATATATAATTCGTATCGCGTGTCGAGTATTGCATATTGCGTGAAGAAAAAAAGTTAGAAAAATTAAAAAGGTATCAGGCTTCCTATCTAACTAATTAGATCATCACTTATTCAAATTATCTTTACCAACTAATATTAGGACAAAGTTTTTTCTTCGACTTCTTTTAAAATATCTTCGATAAACTTGGTTAATTTTATCTTCCCTAAGTCTCCTTTTCCCCTCTTTCTTACCGAAGCAAAGCCTTCTTCTACTTCTTTATCTCCAAATATCAACATGTAGGGGATCTTTTCCATCTCAGCTTTTCTTATCTTAGCCCCAATTTTATCATTAATCTCGTCTAATTCTACCCTTATACTATATTTACTTAACTCATTCATTATATTTTTACCATACTCAACATGTCTATCGGCAATAGGCAGTAATCTTACTTGAACGGGAGCTAACCACAATGGAAATGCTCCTGCATAATTTTCGATAAGTATCCCGATAAATCTTTCTATGCTTCCCAGAACAGTTCGATGCAGCATAACCGGTCTTTCCTTGTTCCCTTCTTTACTAATATAATAAAGTTCGAATTTTTCCGGCATAATAAAATCTAATTGGATGGTACCGCACTGCCAGCTTCTGCCTATGCAATCCTGTAAATGAAAATCTATTTTGGGACCGTAAAATGCCCCATCTCCCTCATTTACAATATAATCTATCTTTTTGTCTTTTAAGGCTTCTTCCAAACTGCTGGTAGCCTTTTCCCATATTTCATCAGAACCCATGGCATTTTCCGGTTTAGTGCTTAATTCCACACGATAGGAAAAACCAAAGGTCTTATATATCCTATCAGTTAAATCGATTACTTCTTTTATTTCATCTTTAATCTGCTCAGGAGTCATAAATATATGAGCATCATCCTGGGTAAAACACCTTACCCTGAAGAGTCCGTGAAGCACTCCGGATAATTCATGTCTGTGTACTAACCCTAATTCTCCCATTCTTAGCGGTAAATCTCTATAACTGTGAAGGATAGTTTTGTAAATTAAAATTCCTCCCGGACAATTCATCGGTTTAATAGCATAATCTTCCTCATCTATCCTGGTAAAATACATATTTTCCTTATAATGATCCCAATGTCCGGATTTCACCCATAATGATTTATTTAAGATAATCGGAGTTTTAACTTCTGTATACCCACTTTTATAATGTTCTTTTTTCCAGTAATCCTCCAGGATGTTTCTTAACACCATTCCTTTTGGGTGAAAGAAAGGAAAACCAACCCCCTCATCATGAAAGCTGAATAAATCTAAATCTTTTCCCAATTTTCGATGGTCTCTCTTTTTTGCTTCTTCAATTAATTTCAAATAATTATCCAGTTCGGATTTTTTATCAAATGAGGTTCCGTAAATACGCTGCAACATTTTATTTTTTTCATTTCCCCTCCAATATGCACCGGCAATACTTAAAAGTTTAAAAGCTCTTAACTTCCCGGTAGAAGAAAGGTGAGGACCTCTACACAGATCAATAAAATCCCCCTGCTGATACAAAGTAACCATATCATCTTCTATGTCTTTAATAAGTTCTATTTTATAATCTTCTTTTTGTTCTTTAAATAATTTTTTAGCCTCTTCTTTACTTACCTCTATTCTTTTTAAAGAGATATTTTTTTCCACTACCTCTTTCATCTTTTTCTCAATAAGTACTATATCTTCCGGAGTAAAGGAACGGTCTAAATCAAAATCATAATAAAAACCATCTTTAATGGCAGGACCAATGGCTAATTTTGCCTGAGGAAATAATTCCTTCACCGCCTGAGCCATAATATGGGAGCTGCTATGATGATAAATTTCTTTGCCTTTGGGTGAAGCAAAAGTTATAATCTCAACCCGGTCATTATCCTCAAGGACATAATTTAAATCCTTCTCCACTCCATTTACTATACCGGCAATTGCCTCATTGCCTAATTTTTGACTTATTTTGACCGCAGCATCATACAAAGTAGCACCTTTATTTAATTTTATTTCCGAATCATCTAATAAAACAATTTTAATCTCTGACATAATATCTACCTCCTTACAATCAAATAAAAAAACTTCTTGCCCTAAATCAGAAAAGGACGAGAAGTTTAATTTAATAATCTCGCGGTTCCACCTTTTTTAGCTAAAGTTAATATATTAAAAATTAACTCAAACCCGCTTAATAATATTTTATCGGATATTGCCCGCCTAATTCTATTCATCTTTTTAAAATTTCAAATTAGGGATTAATGCAGAAAGGGTATTCGATTACACTTTTATGTAGATAGTCACACCTTTATTAATATCTACTCTCTGTAAAAAAGGTCAACCTACTGTTTTCTACCTAATCTTACTTTATTCTTATATTTTAAAATGGTGGGCGGTACTGGATTCGAACCAGTGACTTCTTGCGCGTCGAGCAAGCATTCTACCACTGAATTAACCGCCCGTCTTCTTTAAGCCTCTAATCGTTCTTAAAATTCAAAACTAAATGGAGGCGGCACTCGGATTCGAACCGAGGATGAAGGATTTGCAGTCCTCTGCCTTACCACTTGGCTATGCCGCCACATTGAATTTTTGTAAAGATGGAGCGGAAAACGGGATTCGAACCCGCGACCCTCGCCTTGGCAAGGCGATGCTCTACCACTGAGCTATTTCCGCAAAAAAACCTGGTGCCGAGACCCAGAATTGAACTGGGGACACGTGGATTTTCAGTCCACTGCTCTACCGACTGAGCTATCTCGGCATTTAAAATCGCCTTACATAATTTTACTATTAAGAAAATGGCGGGGCCGACGAGATTTGAACTCGCGATCTCCTGCGTGACAGGCAGGCGTGTTAAACCAAGCTGCACTACGGCCCCACTAGAATTTTATTAAAAATGGTAGGCGGAACAGGGCTTGAACCTGTGACCCCTGGCTTGTAAAACCAGTGCTCTCCCAACTGAGCTACCCGCCCACTTATTTCTTTTTTGCTACGCAAGTGATATTATAACATCTCTCTTTTTCTTTGTCTATAATAATATTAGCACAATATTTAGAAATTTTGCAAAAAAAATTACCTGTTCGACTTATCAATCATATTGAATTCACCAATCCGCCAATTTTCCAATTCACCAATTAAATTAGTCGTTAG
>JBAUBA010000017.1:0-8766 GCA_049676265.1 Atribacterota bacterium | reverse complement strand
AAAGATGATACTAAAATATTTTTCTGGCGGGCCATCACAATCTTTCCCTTAAATTTAGCTAAAATATTTACTCCCTTTCCTATTTTTTTAATATAAGGAGCTCTAATAAATACTGCCCTAAAAGGTTTTCCGGTAAAAATTTCTATATTTAAATCGACTTCAAAACTATCTACCTGTCTTCCAAAAGCATTTCTTTCTACTTCAATATCAATTAATTTAAATCTTATCTGCTCATTGCCTACAACCTTATTTGCTAACAAAATCATTCCTGCACAAGTCCCAAATATAGGCATCCCTTCTTTTCCTCTTTTGCCAATCTCTTTGTCTAAGCCGTATATTTTAGCTAATTTACCAATAGTGGTACTTTCGCCTCCGGGTATTATTAATCTATCTACTTTTTCTAAATCTCCAACTGTTTTTACCTTGACTCCCTCAAATCCACACCTTTTTATCATTCTTAAATGTTCTTCTACTGCTCCCTGTAGGGACAATACTCCCACTTTCAAGTTTTCCTTTCAGCTCCTCTCTGGTTTGTTTATCAATTTAATTCTTAGTTTACCATCCCCTATCCTGCATTCGCTCAGCCGGGGCAATTTGAGAAATCTCTATTCCTTTCATTGCTTCACCTAATCCTTCTGAAACTTGAGCGATAATTTTAGGATTATCATAATGGGTGGTAGCTTCTACAATAGCTTTTGCCCTTATTTTAGGATTATTTGATTTAAATATACCTGAACCTACAAATACTCCATCTGCACCTAACTGCATCATTAAAGCAGCATCAGCAGGGGTAGCTATCCCCCCGGCAGCAAAATTAACTACTGGTAATTTTCCTTTTTGGGCTACCTCTTGCAAAAGTTCAAAAGGAGCACCTAATTCTTTGGCTTTACTCATCAATTCCTCTTTAGGCATATTTTTTAATCTCCTTATTTCATCCATAACCTCGCGCATATGTCTTACCGCTTCTACAATATTTCCTGTTCCCGGTTCACCCTTAGTTCTAATCATGGCAGCACCTTCTCCTATCCTTCGCAAAGCCTCACCTAAATTTCTTGCTCCACAGACAAAAGGAACTTTAAAATTCAATTTATCTATATGATAATTTTCATCAGCAGGCGTTAATACTTCGCTTTCATCAATGTAATCTACCCCTAAAGCCTCTAGTACCTGGGCTTCCACAAAATGCCCAATTCTTGCCTTTGCCATTACCGGAATAGTTACTACTTTCATTATTTCTTTTATTATTTTAGGGTCAGCCATCCTGGCTACACCGCCTGCCGCTCGGATATCAGCTGGAACTCTTTCCAAAGCCATAACAGCCACAGCGCCAGCTTCTTCGGCAATTTTCGCCTGTTCTGCATTCACTACATCCATTATTACTCCACCTTTTAACATTTCAGCCAAACCTTTTTTCAGCTTATAAGTACCTTTTTCTATCAATTTACTTTATCCTCCTCATCTTATGCGTTTTATTAATCTATTTATATTATAGTAAAAAAAAAATATAAAAACAACTAGTATTTTGTAATATAGTATCAAGTATCGAGTATCGAGCTAAGAAAAAGAAATGAAAGATAAAAGAAGTAGGGGCAGATATTGTGTCTGCCCGTCAAAAATTATGGGCAAAAAAGATACCGCAAAGCTAAAATATTTGCGGTATCTTTTTTTGTTTAATATTTACTATCTTGTATTAAGAAATTATCTGTTAGAATTTATTTTTTATTTTTTCTCATAAGTTGCAGCTAAACGTTCATACAATTTCCAACGTTCTAAAACTCCTTCTTGAGCTTCTTTTAACAATTTTTTAGCTACTTCTGGCATGGTCCGTGTAAGCATCTTGTATCTATTTTCATTATATGTATATTCTTCCAAAGGAATGCTTGGAGCTTTAGAATCCAATTGGAGAGGATTTTTTCCTTCTTTCGCAAGACCTGGATTGAATCTTATTAAAGGCCAATATCCGGATTGAACTGCTAGCTTTTGTTGTTCTAAACCATGAATCAAATTATATCCATGGCTAATACAAGAACTATAAGCTATAATAATGGAAGGGCCATCAAAAGCCTCTGCTTCCCGGAAAGCTTTAATCACTTGTGCATCATTGGCCCCCATTGCTACTCGAGCTACATATACATCTCCATAGGAAATCGCCATCATTGCCAGATCCTTCTTGAAAGTCCTTTTGCCCCCGGCAGCAAACTTTGCAATTGCCCCAAGAGGAGTCGCTTTAGACATCTGTCCGCCAGTATTAGAATAAGTTTCTGAATCTAACACTAAAATGTTGACATTACGTCTCTGGGCAATAACATGATCTAATCCTCCATAGCCGATATCATAAGCCCATCCATCTCCTCCTACAATCCATAGACTCTTTTTAGTAAGAACATCTATCAAGCTAAGCAAGTCTTTTGCTTCTATTTTATCTATTTCTTTCAATTTCTTTTCTAATCTTTTCACTCTTTCTCTCTGTTTGTATAATCCTTCCTCAGTAGACTGATCGGCTGTTTTAATTTCGCTAGCTAAATCCTTTCCTATGTCAGAAGAAAGTCTATCCAATAATTCTAAGGCATATTCAAGCTGTTTATCCATAGCCAGTCTCATACCTAAACCAAATTCAGCATTATCTTCAAAGAGAGAATTAGACCAAGCCGGGCCCTTACCTTCTTTGTTAAAGGTCCATGGGGTGGTAGGTAAATTTGCTCCATAAATAGAAGAACACCCGGTAGCATTAGCTATAACTGCACGGTCTCCAAATAATTGACTTAAAAGCTTTACATACGGAGTTTCTCCACAGCCAGCACAAGCACCGGAGAATTCGAAAAGCGGTTGCAAGAACTGAACATTTCTAACTGCACTAAGTTTCAACTCTTTTCGGTTAACTTCAGGAATCCCTAAGAAAAATTTCCAATTTTTGGATTCCTGTTCTCTAAGAGGAGGTTGAGAAACCATGTCTAAAGCTTTCAGTTTGGGATTAGTTTTATTTTTTGCCGGGCAGTTAACCACACAAAGTTCACAACTAGTACAATCTTCGGGAGAAACCTGGATAGTAAATTTCATGCCTTTAAATTGAGAATTTTTTGCTTCTGTGGATTTAAAATTATCCGGTGCAGAAGAAAGCAGCTTCGAATCATAGACCTTAGCTCTAATAACTGCATGGGGACATACCATCACACATTTTCCACACTGGATACAAGTATCAGGATCCCAGGCGGGAATTTCTTGAGCAATATTTCTTTTTTCCCATTGAGTAGTACCGCTGGGAAAAGTTCCGTCAGAAGAAAAGGCACTAACCGGTAAATCATCCCCTTCTCCGGCAATTATCTTTGCAGTTACCTTTTGCACAAATTCAGGCGCTTCTGCCGGAACAGAAAGATGTTTCGGTAATTTACTATCAGCTTTACTCGGAATCTTTACTTCATGAAGATTCGAAAGGGCATTATCTACAGCAGCAAAATTGGTATTTACAATTTTTTCTCCCTTATTACCGTAACTCTTTTTTATATATCTCTTTATAGCATCAGTTGCTTTTTCAATAGGAATAACTTTACTAAGAGAAAAGAAACATACTTGCATTATGGTGTTAATTCTTGCTCCCAAGCCTACCTCTTTAGCAATTTTATAAGCGTCAATTACATAGAAACGTAACTTTTTCGCAATAATGGTTTCTTGAATTAAGTAAGGCAGATAATCCCACACTTCATCAGCAGAATAATGACTATTAAGAAGAAATACTGCGCCTAGTTCCGCAGTTTTTAACACATCATAGCGCTCCAAGAAGGAGAACTGATGACAGGCTACAAAATTCGCTCGATTGACTAAATAAGTAGAATGAATAGGAGTTGGTCCAAACCTTAGATGAGAAATGGTAAGTGAGCCAGCTTTCCGAGAATCATAAACAAAATAACCCTGAGCATTATTATCTGTCTCCTCGCCAATAATCTTTATAGAATTTTTATTAGCTCCCACAGTTCCGTCTGAACCAAGACCATAAAAAACTGCTCGAGTTCTATCAGCAGGTTCTACGGAAAAATCAGGGTCATAAGAAATACTGGTATGTGTTACATCATCATCTATCCCTATAGTGAAATGATTCTTGGGAACTTCTTTATTCATCTCCTCAAATATTCCCTTTACCATAGCGGGAGTAAATTCTTTAGAAGAAAGTCCGTATCTCCCTCCGATTATTTTAGGAGTCTTTTTAAAAGGTACTATTCCTTCAGATATTCCTTCCTGTATTGCAGTTACTATATCAATATAGAGTGGTTCTCCGATACTTCCCGGTTCTTTGGTGCGGTCCAAAGCAGCTATAGTCTTTACAGTTTTTGGAAGAGAATTGATAAAATGTTTAATGGAAAATGGCCGGTAAAGACGAACTTTTAGTAAACCTACTTTTTCTTCTTTTTTCACTAAATACTCTACTGCTTCTTGCGCTGCTTCAGCTCCTGAACCCATTAATACAATAATTCTTTCTGCGTCCGGGGCACCAAAATACTGGAATAGTTCGTATTTTCTCCCCACAACCTTCTCAAATTTTTCCATAACTTTTTGCACAATATCCGGGCAATCAGTATAATAAGGATTAACTGTCTCTCTTGCTTGGAAATATACATCCGGATTTTGAGCTGTACCTCTAATAAAAGGATGATCAGGAGAAAGTGCTCTTTTTCGATGAGCTCTTACCAAATCATCATCAATTAAAGGTCTCATTTCTTCCGGAGTTAAAAGTTCAACTTTAGAAACTTCGTGTGAAGTGCGGAAACCATCGAAAAAATGAAGAAATGGTACTCGGGATTCTAAGCTTGCCGCTTGAGCAATTAAGGGAAAATCCATAGCTTCCTGAATTGAATTGGAAGCAAGTAAGGCAAAACCGGTTGTCCTGGTTGCCATTACATCACTATGCTCACCAAATATGGAAAGGGCTTGACAGGCTACTGAACGAGCAGCAACATTAAAGACGGTAGCAGTCAATTCACCGGCAATTTTAAACATGTTAGGAATCATTAATAAAAGTCCCTGGGAGGCGGTAAAAGTTGTGGTAAGCGCTCCTCTCTGTAAGGAACCATGAACAGCTCCCGATGCACCTCCTTCGCTTTGCATTTCAGTTACTTGAGGAACTGTTCCCCAAATATTAGGCTTTCCTTCAGCAGCCCAAATATCAGCAAATTCACCCATCGGTGAAGAAGGGGTGATGGGATAGATGGTTACAACTTCGCTCAAATGATATGCAGTATGAGCAGCAGCTGTATTCCCATCAATAGTAACTTTTGTTTTATTCGACATATTAGTCTCCTCCATTTTTTAAAATATTTTTTTAATAGAACTGTATGATATTATTTTATCAGAAAATATTAAATTTATAAAATTATTTAATTTCTTGCCTTCCCATTAAAGCTTGAGTTAAAGTCACTTCATCGGCAAATTCCAAGCTTCCCCCTATAGGCACACCATAAGCAATGCGGGTTATTTTTATATTTAAAGGTTCAATTAATTTAGTAATATAAGAAGCGGTAACTTCTCCTTCAATATTGGGATTAGTGGCTAATATTATCTCTTTTATCTTTTCAGTCTTTAACCTTTTTAACAAATTATTAATCTTTAAATTTTCCGGTTCCACTCCGTCTAAAGGAGAGATTACTCCTTCTAAAACATGATATAAACCTTTATACTCCCCCGTATTTTCTATGGCAATCAAATCCCTTACCTTTTCTACGACACATATAATAGACTTATCTCTATTAATATTCTGGCAAATTTCACATATCTCTTGGTCGGTTATATTACCACAAATCGAACAATGTTTAACTTTTTCTTTGGCCTCTAATATTGTCTTAGCTAAACTTCCAACGCTTTCCGAGGAATTCTTTAAAATATAAAAAGCTAATCTCTGGGCTGACTTGGGACCTATGCCCGGCATCTTTGAAAATTCATCAATTAATCTAGCAAAAGGTTTAGTATATCTAAAAGACACTTTTACCTCCTCTTAAAATAATCCGGGAACATTCATCCCTCCGGTTATTTTACTCATTTCTTGAGCAGCCAGTTCTTTTGACTGACGAATTGACTCATTGACTGCTGCTAAAATTAAGTCTTCTAACATCTCTTTTTCATTTGCATTTATTACATCCGGTTCTATTTTAATTTCTTTAATTTCCTGTTGGCCATTTACTACAATCTCAATCATCCCTCCCCCAGAAGAAACCTTGACTTCTTTTTGAGCCAACTCTTTTTTCATTTCTTCCATCTTTTTCTGCATAACTTGCGCTTGTTTCATAAGAAATTTCATATCCATTGCTTTCTTCTTCCTCCTTTCTCTAAAATAATCTATTTTTCCTCAATAATGGTTCCTTCAAATAAATTTAACGACTCTTTAATTAATGTATTATCTTTCTCTTCTCCTGCTCTTTCTGCTCTTTCTGCTCTTTCTGCTCTTTCTTTGTTCTCTCCATTCCTTGTTTTCGCGACTTTTTTCTTATTTTCTTGTTCAGCTTCTAAAAAAGAATCCCCCTTGCCATTGTCGTTGATAATACATTCTATAGTTAAAACCCTGCCGGTCTCTTTTTTGATTAAATCTTGTAATAAAATCTTGTTATTTTGCTTTTCTAAACTCTCTTTATGAAAGGTATATTCCTTATTAAAGCCGATTATCAATTTATTATTTTCAATAGTGATCAAATTGTTAGCTATAATAAAAGAATAGACAGCCATTTTAGTTTTTTTTACCTTATTTAAAATTATAGGCCATGCTTGGTTAAAATCTAAATCAGTGGATACTTCTTTGGCCTGAATAGGGGAATCTTCTTTAGTTTTAACCTTATCCTGGATCTTCTTCTTTGGTGGCACCTCCTCTCTAGTTACTGCATTTTTCTTGCCTGATTCTGATACATCTTTCTTTGTAGAGAAGTCCAATAAATACTCATCTTTTTTTTCTTCAACCTCTTTTAAAGAATAATTCTCACCTGCTGTAAATTTTATAACCAACATCTCTAATAAAATCCAGGGGTGGCGGGTATATCTCATCTTTCTTTCTGCTTCGGTCAAATAATTAACAATATTAAATAATTTTTCTAATTTAATTGTTTTAGATTGTTTTAACAAACGTTCCCTATCTTCGGTAAATATACCCTTAAGATTCAGTATTTCTTTTTGGCAAACTTTGGCTAAAGATAAATTATGAACATATTCCATTAAATTTTTTATAAATTGGGAAGCATCTTCTCCTAAATCAGATGTCCGGTTAATTATCTCTATCCCATTAAGCGTATCATTCTTTATTATTGCCTCTAAAAACTCAAAAAAAACTTCTTCCTCAATTATTCCTAAAACTTCTTTAACACTTTGAGAAGTTATATTTTTGCCACAATAAGCAATTATTTGATCTAATGCACTTTCAGCATCACGCATAGAACCCGTCGAACTTCGG
The DNA here is from genome assembly GCA_049676265.1 of Atribacterota bacterium. Taxonomy (GTDB): domain Bacteria; phylum Atribacterota; class Phoenicimicrobiia; order Phoenicimicrobiales; family Phoenicimicrobiaceae; genus Sediminicultor. The sequence continues at coordinate 1,346 of JBAUBA010000017.1, read as the reverse complement.
GCTATTATGTTTAATGTTTTATCATCTATATTTAATTTTTCATCTTTAACAATCATCTTTAATTTAGCCACAATGTCCGCTAAAGATATCCTTTTAAAATTAAACCACTGACATCGGGATAAAATAGTACTGGGAATTTTATGAGGATCAGTGGTAGCAAATATAAAAATTACATGGAGCGGTGGTTCTTCCAGGGTTTTCAACAAAGCATTAAACGCACCTTGAGATAACATGTGTACTTCATCAATAATATATATCTTGTATCTTCCCTCAGCAGGTGCAAAGTTAACTTTATTTCTTAACTCTCTAATGCTATCAACTCCATTATTAGAGGCACCGTCTATTTCCATTACATCCATAGAATAGCCGTTAGTGATTCTAATACATCTCTCACATTTATTACAGGGATAAGGAGTCGGACCCTTTTCACAGTTTAATGATTTAGCTAAAGTACGAGCGGTTGTCGTCTTTCCCACTCCTCTTGGACCAGAAAAAATATAAGCGTGGGAAATTCTATTTAGAGAAATAGCATTAATTAAAGTTTGGGTAATATGTTTCTGCCCAATTATATCTTCAAAAGTCTGTGGTCTCCATTTACGATAAAGTGATTGATGTTCCATAAAATCTCCCTAATAACCTAATCTGAAGTTAGGTATAAATTCCCTTAAAGTTATCAATTTTTGCTTTATTAACAATTGTAATTTTAATGATCGTGCACCTACCTCCGATTCACCTCTCCAAGCGATACTAAGACAGTTTGCTCCAATCAGGTTTACCTGCGGCACCCAAAGAGATTTGCTTACCGCTGCTTCCTTCCGGATCTGACGGAATTCACAATTCTTTGCTGCACAGGGCCCAATCTTCATCACCACTTATCTTAGCCGGCCTCAAAAAGATAAAACCTCGGGTAGGAATTCAACCCTGCTGTAGCGGATTGCAGGTTACAGGGCACCGCTATCTCCCCGTCTAGCACGACCACCTATTTTAATCCTAAAATATTTACTAAAATAATCATTTTAAAACTGGCGGAGAGGGCGGGATTCGAACCCGCGTGACAGCTTTTGGCCGCCTAATCGCTCTCCAAGCGACCCCGTTATGACCACTTCGGTACCTCTCCTTCATCTTTTTATACCTAATAAATAATAACCCTTATAATCGTTGGTGTCAAAAATTATTTTTTGTCAAATTTCCTCATTATCCCGCTAAATTTTATCCTAACTTCTATTAATTTAAAAACTACTGATTTTGGCGGAGAGGGCGGGATTCGAACCCGCGAGACAGGTACTACCCGCCTACTCGATTTCGAGTCGAGCGCTTTCAGCCGGGCTCAGCCACCTCTCCTTTTT
>JBAUBA010000016.1:0-2974 GCA_049676265.1 Atribacterota bacterium | reverse complement strand
GTAGTATATATATTGCCTTTAAAACCTTTCTTTGTCAGCTTAGGTATTCTCCCACTGTGGTCTATATGGGCATGGGATAGAACCATAAAATCTATCTCTCCAGGATTAAAGCTGAAAGGTTCATAGTTCATTCGGTTAATCGATTTGCTTCCTTGAAACATTCCACAATCTATTAAAAATTTAGTATTCTTGGTTTCAATTAAAAAATTAGACCCGGTAACTATTTTAGCAGCGCCCAAAAAAGATATTTTCATCGTAGTTTCCCCTTTTATAAATTAGTAGATAGTATTAAAACAAGTTTTCAGTTCGAGGTTTTTAGTTTTCAGACTTTAATTCATTAGTTGTTAGTTTATTACCTTCTCTGTCATTGCGAGCGAACAAAGTGAGCGCGGCAATCCCAGCTCTACGATATACTCAGTGCTACCGGCTATTTAATTGGTCAATTGGTGAATCGGTCAATCGGTCAATTCTTTTATCTTGTATTTAAAACTAACGGCTATTCTAGAATCTCAGCTATTTTTGTCCTCATTTCCCCTTTTTCGCAAACTATTTTGTGCCGGATGGGTTTTCTCTCAATATCCCTTATCCCTGCCGGAATAGGAATTTGAGTTAAATCGGACATCTTTTCTATTAATTCAAAATCATTAAATTTTTTGTATCGGCTATCTATTGATACCATCACACTTTTAGTAAATTTAAAGGGACTGGCTGTGGACACAATAACTGTTTTGGTTTTATCTCCGGTTTCTTTGATATATTTTTTATATGCTGCATAAGCTACTGCTGTATGGGGATCGATCAAATATTTTGACTTTTCAAATACTTCTTTTATACATTGACGGGATTCCTCCTGGGGGGCAAATCCGCCGTAAAAATATTTTAATTTCTCCTTCATTTCGGAATCTATCCGGTAACAACCCTTCTCCTTTAAGGAATTCATTAACTCTTTTATCTGCTGTGTATCCTTTTCGCTTATCAGCCATAGCAATCTTTCCAGATTGCTGGAAACCAGAATATCCATTGAGGGAGAAATGGTCATAACTAGTCCTCTTCGTTTATCATAGACTCCGGTCTCAAAAAAATCTGCCAGTACTTTATTTTCATTGGAAGCACAGATTAATTTATTCACCGGCAGTCCCATCTCTTTGGCATAGTATGCCGCCAGAATATCTCCGAAGTTACCGGTGGGAACAGCTATATTTATCTTTTCACCGATTTTAATTTCTCCCTCTCCTAACATATTTAGGTAAGCATAAAAATAATATACTATTTGAGGAATTAGACGGCCTATGTTTATAGAATTTGCCGAAGAAAAGATATGGTTTTTCTCTTCTATCTTTTTGTTAAAGGCCGAGTCTTCGAATATCTCCTTTACCTCTCTCTGAGCATCATCAAAATTTCCCTTTAGGCCTATCACATAAGTGTTTGCCCCTTCCTGGGTGAGCATCTGTCTCTCTTGTATCTTGCTGACCCCTTGATAAGGGAAAAATACTATTATCTTGGTCCCTTCTACATTAGCAAAGCCTTGAAGGGCTGCTTTACCGGTATCACCGGAAGTAGCGGTTAGAATAACTATTTCCTGGTTAAGATTTAATTTTTGGGCAGCTTTTTTTAAAAGATGGGGGAGTAGGGATAGAGCCATATCTTTAAAAGCCAGGGTCGGGCCGTGATAAAGCTCTAAAAAATATACTCCCATCTTTTTGTTTAAGGGAGCAATGATCTCGGTATCAAATTTATTATTATAAGCTTTATTTATACAATCTTTTAGCTCATCTTGACGGTAGTCAGTTAAAAATTCTCTCATTATCAAAAAGGCTAATTCTTTATAATCAGTACTTTTTAATTTATATACATTGTTATCTGCCCAAGGAATGGTCTCGGGGACAAATAACCCTCCATCATCGGCAATACCTTTAACGATTGCCTCTGCGGATAAGACTTTCTTCTTGTCCCCCCGGGTACTTTTATAATAAAGATTTTTTCCTTCCATGTTCTCACCATAATGATTAGTTAGTTAGTTTATATTAATTTACCAATTTACCTATTTACCAATTGGCCAATTATTTTTAATTAATAAGTTTTGTGGTCTACCAGTCTACCGGTCCGCCGGTCTTCCGGTCAGATTAATAGTTAGTTATAATTTAGTTAACCAGTTACCTTACTAACCATGTAACTCTTTCCTTATTACTCATTACTGTATTTTATACTCGATACTATCTTATCTTCTGAATTTTTCTTTCTCGTTTCTTCGCGCAATACGCAATACGCAATACGCAATACGAGTTTATAGATAGCGTCGCATTTCTTCCCCTGTTACCTTGCCATAAAGCTCTATGTAGGGTTTTACCGGATTAGATAAAATCTTAGGAAAGAGGACTTCTTCTATCTGGAAAAAACCAACCGACTCAGTCATCTCTACAATTATTCTAATCGGCTTCTCTTCCCCTTTTACAATTTCTACATTTTGGATGGAATTAGCCGAATACTTGTGAATATCTCCCACTTTAGGAGTGCGTGATAAGAGAAATATTATCCGTGCCCTACCCTTTTCCATATCACATCCATCTCCGATTGATACCAGCCCGGCTTCCAGAGAATGAATATCCTGGGTAGCCATATGTCCTGCAATGCCTTCAACGATTAGAGATTGAATGATGGTTTTCTTTTCAATATCTCCAGTATAAATCTTGGTTAAGGTTCTCTCGATAATTGGCATAGCAAAAACAACTCCCAACAGCTCGTGATTTTCCCGACCCACTGACATACCGACATCGTGTAACAAAGATGCTATCAATACCGCCACTTTACTATCTTCTGCGGTGCCAATCTTCTCCTCTTCTATGCTAAATTTAATTCCTGCTTTACTCAAAATATCAAACATGATTAAAGCATTTTGGGCGGTTTTTCGCATATGTACCGGACCATGGTCATTATAACCCAATCTTTTTATAGAAACTACATTGGCATAATCTTG
>JBAUBA010000015.1:0-3567 GCA_049676265.1 Atribacterota bacterium | reverse complement strand
GAGAAGGTTTTTTGCTCTAAACTACCCCCCTTGAAATCCTTTTGAATAAAGGATTTCAAGAGAATAACGCGAGGATTGCTTGTATAAGCAAATTTTGCCTTAACTTATACTTTACCCCTCAAAAATGGTACTTTTTTAACTAAAATTCCATCATCTCAAAATTGTAAAGTGGCTATTTATAATGGTTTCGCAATTTCTGGGAGTTAAAAATAGGCCAAAAATAGGGGTCGTAATTACCGATTTTTCAAAAATTGAAGTGCGTTTAAAGGCACTCTACGTGCGTTTTTAGGGCATTCCTGAAGGGGGTCTAAAACCCTTGTAAATAAAGGGTTTTAGAGGGGGTAAATAGGAACGGAAAACCGTCCTCTGTTCCTCCGGGATTCGTTTAGAATTCATGTTCTTCAAAAGAAACAGCCCTTCTAATTATTTTTACTTCATGAAAATAGGTGTCCCTATTATACTTTCTATTATACTTTATTTGTTTTCCGCCATTTATAGCTATAGTATTTCTATTCAGCTTTTTTTAACACTCATATTTTTCACAATGAAGACTATAATTTTGTCTAAATCAAATGTTTCGTGCTCGTTCTCACATTCAGTTCTTTGAGGTTCGCTATAATTCATACATTGCGGATATCGAATAACACAACTCACTGTAATAAGACTACCGCTTTTAATGGTGGAATAGCTATATTGTGTGTAAGTGGTTCCCGCTGCCCCTTCACTGAACGATTCTATACAATAGATTCGTCCATCAATACTTCTTTTTGCTGTTCCGGACAGTAAACCACTTTCGGAAGATGTTATCTTGCAATCTATTTGACCTTCGTTTATTTTAAATTTCGGAGGGTATTTTTCTTCTTCATTAACGATTTTCACTTTCCAATCCTGACTGCCAATGTATTCGGTATTCAAATCAACCAAAATATTATAATGCGCCTGCTTCTCAGATCCATTATCAATTTCTTCAACCATTATCTTAACCTCAGGCTGTGAGACGTTTTCGCCTTCATCTTCCCCAATGCCGATTGATAAAATAATTCTGCCGTCTGCCTGGCAATTTCCCTTACTTACTTCTTGAATACCGCCACTTTCATTCCAATCCGTCCATACGCTTGAAGTAATCCATCCTGCAGTTTCTTCTTTTTGCCTTTTCACATTTTGCCGACTCCATGAATATGCACCGGTACCCATTACCCCTATAACCATAAAAATAATGGCTAAAACCAGAAGATATTTTTTATTCATAATCAAATCCTCCCTGGTAAAGGAGTCAGGATTCATTAAGCTAATTACTTTTTTTCAATAACTTATACTGTCAGTAGGGTTATGAAACAGAGAACCGACCCCTGTTTCTACTTTAAATTTATTCACCTGCCACCACATCACCAAGGGCAGGTCTTGAAATATCACTTTCCCTCTTCCTGCTCGATTTTTTAATCACCCTTCTAACTAATGCACAACGCTCTGGTGTTTTTTATTGAATCATTGGGTGCTCTTTTTAATGAACTTATTCAAAAAATGTATTCTCTGGTTTCTCTTTCTGCTCGGACTGGTTTCCAATTATCTTTTGAGGGTGAATCAATAAGCCAGAGAAGCCATTGATCCATCTTTGCTCCATCTTCACGGTTTACAATTCGTATATAATGAATCCCCTCGTTTAGTTTCAGCTTTGGACCTTTAACCCAATGATACTTTTTGTAGGTATGGTCAGATCCTAATATTACTATGGGTTTATTATCACACTGAAGAAAAAATGAATTTCCACACCCATCATACCACCAGCATCGGGCCCAAAATCGATAAATACCATCAGCCGGAACTTTAATTTTATAAACTGCCTTTCCATTATCTGAAGGACCGCTTTCATTTGTACCATGGGGAAGTATTAGCGGAATCTCAATACATTTTCCCCCGGAAGCCTTATTATCTGCACTAACCTGCATGGAAGGAGTAATTTGAGAAAAATGTTCTGCCTCAATCACAATTTTACTTGCCGTAAGTGTTTGGGCAAAAACACAGTTAATCATCATAATAGATAAAAACCCAATAACAAAAATAATTAATAATCTTTTCATAATTTTCCTCCTATTTTTTGTATAGTTTAATTTTTCCTTTTAAGAAGTTTTCCTTTAGGACGTCTATCCATAATAATACCTAAAGCCGCAACTATCCGGTTAAGAAATTCCTCAGATCCTATAGGTTGTCACGGTAGGACAGCCAGTTACCTGACTGCCCCCGCACAGATCCTCTTTAGAATCTCACCTTTAGCGATTCTTTTGTATAGGCTTCCGTTGCAGAAATGACGGCGCCATCTGCATTCATCTTTATTTACGAGGCTGTATCATTCACTTTTGGGAAGTACGGTCTTCCCTATGGCCTATCTGTTTCCCTGTGTAAGCTTCATCTAATGGTTACCCATTTTGATGCAACGCTTGGTATGGGTGGTTGGTTAGACCTTACCCAGCAAGGACTTTCACCCTGCAAGACATATAAAACTTCTTGGCGCTCTTTCGCTAAAAGTTTTCGAATTATTAATCCGGAACACCTCGTTTCCTGTCACATTGACTGGCTGCTTCATCATTTCAAAATATTTAATTTAAGCGGGAAATCATTTAGAATTAAAAAAGAAGAGGAGGATTAAGCCATTTTTTTCTTTCTAATAGGTGCAAAATCGTTTTCCGTGCAAAGTGCATTTTTACTTGCCGTTTATAAAGGAGTGTCGAGCGAAGCTCGTAAAATGGAAAAGGTGCCACGGGCTTGCCCGTGGGGTTTCCACATTATGTATTATTCCAATTAGTTTATTCCATGGTTTATCTCTTCAAAATAAAAAGTCTCCTGTAAAAGGAGACTTTTTATCGACCGGCATCCCGATCTAAATTAACAAGCTTATCGTACAATTGTATTATACCTTAGAGAAATGATTTGTCAATAGCTTAAAACTTTTCTCTTAATTCCTTGCTAAAAAGTATAAAAAAATGGTAAAATTATAAAAATATTTAATGACTTAAAATAATTATTAGTAGTTTTCCATTAATATTTACTTCAATAATTAAAATAAAGGGGAGTAAAATTGATGTCTAAAAATTTTAATCCACTTACGATAGAAGAAGTTGCAGAAGAATGTAAAAGTTGTGAAAAATGTCCTTTGTATCTTTCTCGCACAGAGGTTGTTCCCGGGGAAGGAAATGCAAAATCTAAAGTAATGTTTATCGGAGAAGCTCCGGGAGAAGATGAAGATCTCAATGGTAAACCTTTTGTGGGTAAAGCTGGCCAACTTTTAACTAAAATTCTACAATCGGTTGATATTAAAAGAGAAGATATATTCATCACTAATATGTTAAAATGCCGACCGCCTGCTAATCGTAATCCTTCAAAAAGCGAAATAGAAACCTGTCTTCCTTATTTGGAAACCCAGATCGCTTTAATCAATCCCAAAATTATCGTTACTCTGGGTAATGTCCCCACTCAACATCTTTTAGAAACCACTCAGGGAATCACTAAAATTCGAGGCCAGTGGTTTGATTGGTTAGGAGGAATAAAGATATTTCCTATGTTTCATCCCAG
>JBAUBA010000014.1:0-5482 GCA_049676265.1 Atribacterota bacterium | reverse complement strand
GGTTATATGTTTTTTGCCAGGTAAGAAAATTATCAAGATTATAAGTGGCTTCTACAGCTGGATGACCGGGAAATCTACATCCCATCTGATTGGCTAAAAAAACTATCTTTTGGGTAGTGCTCTTGGTAAATAACTCAGTCGAACTTTGAATAATCATTACAGCCATTGAATTTAAAAGGGAATCATCTCCTCTTTCCTTTAACTTTAAAAGCATTTCAAATAAAGGAATGTTAAATCCACATTCATCTAATTCAATAGCAAATATTATCTTTTTATTTTGCAAATTAACAGGAAAATCCTTAATCGTCTTTATTATAGTTAATTGATAATTTTCAGTGGCTATTTTGACAATCTCGGCAAAACTATCCGATATTTTTCCCGGTATGATTAAATAAATCGTATCCATAAAATAATTTCCTCTATCGAGATATGGTTTATAAGACACTATCCAAATTCTTATAACTTTCCTTAATTTTCTCTATTAAGTTAGCCGGAAGGTCTAACCTTTCAATTTCAGTGCCTGATTTCAGTAATTTATTTTTGGCTCCTAAAAATACCCCTCCCATAAAGGTTGCACTATAATGCCATTTCCCGCTCATAGTGGCAATAAGGGGATAACTCCCGGAAGATAAGGCAGGGGCTATATAAGGTTTAAAATCGGTCTTCCTTACTTCTAAGTTTGCTTTTATAGTCTTGTCGGTGAGCATCTCGGAAAGATTTTTATCGTATTTTTTTAAGCTGTTAGCAATTGCTAAACCCTGGCCATGAGGACCAAAGGCTCTGCCTTCTCGATTATATTTAGCAGTATTGATGTTCTGTTTTGAATAATAGAGTGCTCGGGCATGCATCACTCCTAATCCATACCCTCTTATTTGGTCTCCTGCCAATCCTTTAAAATCAAACTCTCCTCTTATATTTTTATTACTGATTAGAAAAACAGTTTTACATAGTAAGTCTACCGGATCTGAGATAATTGCAAATATTCCCTTAAAGGATTTTTCCCGAGCTTCTCGGGCATAATCAGAAATTATCTTGGAATTTCCTTTGAACTGCTTTATTCTCACATCTTCATGTTCTTCTTCCAAAGAAGGGACTCCTACAGTTGCACAAAATATAAACAGGTCACAATCAAAAATATTCTCTTCTCTTAAGGGGTAAACTTCAGGAAATTTCTGAGCAGTAAAAGGACAAAATATCTGATTTACTTCCAATTCCCACCTTTTTATTGCCTTTATATTTTTATCATATATTCCGATAGATTCAACGCAATTTCCGGCCAATAATCTCAAACCAGTAAGAAGAATTCCTCCTACATCACCCAATCCTACAATATTCACTTTCCATCGGGAAGGAAATTCATAAGTTAACACATCTTGCCAGTTGTGATATTCGGTATTAAGCGAACTCACTTTTTTTTCTTTTATTTTTTTATTAAGCCATAGAGGTAAATTATAATCAATCTTCTTGGGTTTTTGCAGCAGATGTATACCCTCCTCTTTCAAAAAAGTAAGAGAGGAATCAGAAATACAAAAACTTCTTCTTGATTTTAAAGGGTTTGTTTTATTTAGAATATAAATTATTTCTTTGCTCTTTTTGGCTTCACTTTCAGATATTCTATTTAATTCATCATATTCCGATTGGGAAATTAATATTTTATCTTTTAATTTATAAAAGAACATTAGTAATCCCTTCTTAAATTCATATTCATTTAACATATAGCCTATAGAAATGCAACAGTGCATTGTGAGTAATTTTATAGTAATTTTGGAGTGTTTGTTTAAAATTATATTGTAGGGGATACGAGCATCGTACCCCCTACAATATAATAGTTATTTCATTTTTTCTTCTTTTCCTTAAACTGATAACTCGTCAAATAACAAAGTAATCCTAAACAAGATAAGAGTCCTAAAATACGAGATATATATTACGATTTCATATTCTTATGTCTGCAATTCCTTTAGTACGCTGTAAAAGTTCAAGGCTATTTCTTAAATACTGAGAGGGACTAAGATTTAAATTATAATCCATATCTTCTCCCTGGTCAGGATATCGGGGATAAATAATCACTTCACCCAAATGATCTAAAGTCAATTTTCTTTGTTGAATTATTTGGTATTCGTTTTCCAGAGCTTCTAATATATATAAAGCATTTTCAATACAAACTTCGGAAAAATTATAGATGGTTTTTGCAGAAACATTTTTAACAAATGAAGGGAAAGTATGGGGTAGTATCTGATTGATGGATCTAACTAAATTTCCCTGAGTCCTTATCTTTCTCATTAATGCATCTCCACCAATAAAAGGATACAATTCGCTTTCATTAAACCAAAGCTTGAGATTGGGAATAAAATGGGCACAATCAGCATCTCTATTTAATATAGTTGCTATCTCTTTCCCACTACCGGACAGTGCCCCCACAATTATTTTTTTAATTTTGATATCATATTTATTAAATAAAGGCTCAAGGGTCTTTATTCTATACCCTTTATGCAAATAGTCATCAATAAGAATTACGGGCATATCGAATGAATGAATTATTTTAACCTGATTTTCCAGACTCATATAGTTGGGGAAGGCGCCAATCTGAAAACTTTTCATATCGGAAGCAAACATTTTTTCTGTATGAAGAGATTTAGTTACCGTATTGGGTACTACCATCTTATGCAGCACCTTTCCGAAAGGTACACACATTGACCTTCCTAAAACTCGAGGGGTTAACGGTATTGTTGAAACATTATTTAGCCTACAAATTTTCTTCACAATAGTCTGGTTAATCAAATTTATATTAAATGGTAAAACAATATTCCCGGGATAAAAAGTAGTAAACGATTTTAATAATCTTTTACGTGATATTATAACTGATTTTTTAATGTTTAAATTTTGGCAGAAAGGTTCTTTTATAATTGTCTCGGTATCCAGATTGACTATACAGGGTTTACTCATATCCACCACAAATACCGGGTTGTCTTTATCGCTGAAGAGTAAGCGATAAAACCCCATAAGCTCTAAATTCTCTCTCAAGGAGTCTAACGGATAATTTTTTAATATATTTCTAAATATCGTATAATTGTAATCTTTCTCTATACAAAAAGAAAGGGTTTCGGTAAGAATAACCTGCTCAAGGTTTTCGAGTCCTGATCTATTTTCCATATCACTTATGGTAAAAATACCATCAATAACTATAGTGCGGCCAACTGCATTTTCCCGGATGTACTCAGATATCAAGTTGTCCTTAAACTCCTGGAAAAGAATGTTTGAACGAACCCAATGAAAGGCTGAAAAACCCAATATCATTCCATTGTGGCGAACATCGCGCAATAGTAAAATTCTCGGATTTAGTTTATGACTAAACTCAACCAACTTTTTAGATACTTCGTTTCGATTATATTTAGAAAAAACTTTCTGACAAAGTTCTTTTATTAAATCCGGGGTAATATCTTCAATTACCTCCACATCGATAGAGATAGTCTGTACTACACTTTTATATTGTGGCTCTCTTTGGTATAAACTATTATTGTAAATATATTTCTGAGCCAAAGGGTCGATAAGTCTGGAAATATCTCTATTTTCATCTATATTATTTCTTATTTGAGTCGAACTTATTTCTTCATAACGAGTAACAAGATTAAGATTGAAAGTATTTTTCCCAATACTTTCAATTGGTATTTGAACTTTTTTCTTTTGCTCCTCGATAGAATTTGAACCCTTTCTATCAAAAATAATATGAGGAAAAGTGTGGATTGAATTTTTAGATTTTTTCTTTTTGTAGGCAGAGGCATTTAATATAACATCACTACCTGCTACAATGTAAACCTCGGAAAAAGGGAAATTTTCCCTCAGAGCCTTTAAATTATCTGGATTGGCGATATTAACCGGCAAATCTTCAGGATATAAATATACATTAAGTTCATCAGCAATAGAAATATTTATTATATTCTTTCTGAAGAGGTGAGGCTGGGTCCTTTTAGACCAGGAAAACTCATCAACAGCCAAGTATGTTTCAAAGCCAAGATTTTCTATTGCCTTAACAATCTCTCTGTGACTTAAAGAAAAGGGGTCAAAGGCTCCTGGGAAAAAAGCTATTTTGTCCGGGGTTTCAAGGTTTATGTTTCCCCTGAAAAAATTATAATCAGAGATAAATTTATACATATAATTAAGTCCGATGCAATTTATTAAAAACATCAGGCCTTCTTTAGTTACAGGCGTTAACAAAGTAAGAATTTTTTTAGCAATAAGTTGAAATATGTGGTTCTTCTCTTCTAAGCTGAGATGTCTTGAGCCAAATATTTCATTACCGATAACTCTAAATGCTGCCTGTTTAACCTTTAAATTATAGTGCACAAAGCCATTTAAAAGGATACCAATCATCTTACAAAGTCTGTTTTCGTATGATTTCTCTTTTTCTGAAAATCTTTCCCGGTACTTAGGGTAATTAGTAATGGCAATACCAATGGTTCTAAGCAGTAATGAGCTTAATTTAGGATCTGACTGTTTGATTTTTTCTATTAAATCATCAACAAGTTCCTCTAACTCATTAGGTGTGAGATAGAGTATTAATTGACCTAAATAGTAAGGAATATATTTAGTAAATTGATAATCTTCCATTTCTAAAGCCCGCAATAGTTCAATGGCTATATCGTTCCTCTGCTGAAAAGATAAAGAAGGCATTAAATCTACCAGGGATTTACCAGCCAAATTTCTAATATCTTCTATGCCGCTAACTTTCAAAATATTACAAAAATGCAAAGCGGTATAGATTTCTTCCTGTTTGCTTTTTAAGGTATGTTCTAATAAAAGTTCTATTTGAATTTTCTTAATTATTCCACTGGTTGAAGTTTTAAGGTTGCTTAGAAATATATACTGTATCTTTTCTATATCTTTTCGATAAAATTCGATATACTTTTTTACCATGCTTTCGTCTAAACCTAATAATTCAACTATCTTCATGTTTAAATAATTTTCAGCAGGGAGCACTGAGGCAGAAACATTACCGGTAAATATCTTTCTTAAGTTATTTATAAATCTAAATTCTTTATCAATCTGAGTTATTAAATCGTAGATTACTTCTAAAGCAGTAAGCCTGAGATTGTGATTCTCTTTCTTCAACATCTTTATAATATAATCAAATAATATCTTTACAGATTTTTCATCTGAACAGATTGATATATGTTTGGCGGTTTTTATCAAACACAGTTGAGTTTCTTCATCGGTATACAGGTGTTTTTTATAGTGTTTTAAAATACTTCTTCTATAATTGCTTACCTGATGATTATTGCGGCAGTTAGAAAAAAGGGAAGAAATCATATTCTCAGTGCTATTAATAATCCGGGATTGATGAAGAGCAATCTTTTTATAGTCTGGCTGTAAAAAATATTTTAAATATCTTTCCAATAAATTAATACTGGTAATCGCGGGAGGTTTTAGAGTAACATTTTGAGGAATCTCTTTGCGGTAATCTTCGTCAAAACTGGCAATCAATAAA
>JBAUBA010000013.1:0-2702 GCA_049676265.1 Atribacterota bacterium | reverse complement strand
GTTGACTGTACCATACTTAGAATTGAAACAAACTCACATTCTCTACCTCTCAATCTTTGCCCCATAAGTATGGTACAGTTTGGAGATTGTCTTTCTTTTAGCATTCTATCGTTTCATCGCTTCCTGTCTCAAGGATTGCGGCATCTTTTCAATGGCATATCTAAGAGAAGTACGGGGCATATTTTCTTTATTCTTCATGACGTAATTAAAAACCTCTTTTTGGTGTAGGTGACTGGTTACTTTAAGCAACCACCCATAACCTTTTTGAACTAAATCATCTTTATCTAAAAGTAATTGGTCGGTAATTTCAAAAACATCTTTTAAAAAATGGCCTTTTTTAGCCGGAACAATGAGGGAAACAGCTGCTGCTCTTTTTAGCCAGCGGTTTTTTGACTGGGTCCATTCTTTTAGCTCTTCAATAAACTCCGGATATTTCACTAAAAAACTCCCTATGGTATGGTTACAAAAATCGTCACACTTTGCCCAATTATTCACATATTTCTCTATCCATCTTTCAAATACAATCCAATCATCCGGCTCAAATTTATCTGCAATTTTGGGAAGCCAAAAAGCAGCGATAGAAGCTTCCTCACCATAATCTGATAAAAAAAGCTGCTCACATAAATCGAATATTTCCTGCTTTTCAGACATTTTTATTTCTTTCCAAAACTGCTTGGCAATTTTTCGAACTGTAGCAGTTTTTACCCCATAACATTTTACTTTTTGTTTGAAAAAATGCTGAAAGCTTTTTTGGATCTTATCATCAATATTTTCTTTTAATGCCTTCCTAATCTTTTGAATGGTTGAATTCATTTTATTCTTTTATCCTTACAATTTTCTGTAAAAAAATCGGCATAATCTTTGAACCAGGGAACTTTTCATTTTTTCCATCATCCATTTTTCTGCAACACGCTTAGTCAAAAAACCCATGGTGGGGAATGAATGTGCCAAAAACATCACACTATGTAATCTAATTTTTTTCTGAATGATTAATGCCCATTCATTGATCATCTCTCCTGAGCCGTCACCTACAATACTTACACCAAAGACTCTACCCAAAGAATTTGCAAATACCTTAACATAACCAACACTTACATTTTCTGCAATGGCAGCACCATAGTTTTCATATTTTGCAATATATGCTTTATACTTAATTCCTTTTTTCTTCAACTCCTCTTCGCTCATACCGACGAACGAAACCTGCGGCTCGGTAAAAACAGTCCAGGGAATCACATAATTTCTATATTTGAAGAGTGCAAAAGGACTTACGGCATTCATAATGGCGAACATACCCTGATGCATGGCAGCATGAGAAAACATCATCATTCCATTACAATCTCCCACAGCGTAAATATGCCTAACTGATGTTTTGTATTCGGAATCAACCTCAATTCCGCCCCTGCCAAATTTTACTCCGGCATTGTCGAGTTTTAAAGCATCAAGAATAATCTTCCTTCCGGCTGCTACAAGTAATTTTTCTGATTTAATGCAAATTCCATCCTCCGTAAATAAAGATACTTTCTCGCCCTCGTTCTTCGCGCTGATTATTTTTTTTGAATTATAAACTTCAATGTTCTCTTTTTTAAAAATCCCCTCAATCAAATCCCCTGTCTCTTTATCTCCGTTTGGGATAAGAAAATCATCCATCTGTACAATAGTACACTTCGTGCCAAGTCGGGTAAATGCCTGTGCCATTTCACAACCGATGGCACCTCCACCGATTATCGTCATGCTCTCTGGAATTTTAGGCAACTTGAATATATTTTGATTAGTCAGGATATCTATATCTGAAATACCATCAATCGGGGGGACCAGAGGCTCAGTTCCGGTTGCAATAAATATTCTTTGAGCGGTAATGTTTCTATCACCAACCCTGACCGTATGCGAATCAATAAAGCTTGCCTCTCCCTTACCTAAAATGAGCTCCACTTTATCAAACATCTTTAATGTTTTTTTCTCCGAGATATAATCTAAATAATTATTTATTTTTGAGAAAGGACTGTTGATCTTCGGCATTAGCCCTTCCGATAAGCCCATTTCTTTAAGCTTTAAAAATGAATGTCTATGTTTGGCAATCCTAAGTAGAGACTTACTGGGAATACAACCTACATTCATGCATTCTCCGCCAATTTTATTCTTTTCAATACCACATACTTTTAAACCCATTTCTGCTCCCATGATAGAAACAGCCATTCCGGCGGGACCTAACCCGATACAAATTAAATCAAAATCATATTTCATATTATTTTCTCCTTATTGCATTTTATTAAACGACTGAATGCAATACATAATACCATTATATAAGCAGCGTACTGATAGTTCAATTATTTTTTGTTTAGATGGAAAGAAAAGATAGATTCCCACTTTCGCGGGAAGGACAAATGAAGAAAATGTGAATAGGAACAGAGAACCGTCCACAGTTCCTCTAGGATAATTTTTGGTTAAAAATCTAATTCCCTGAAGAATTGTTTGACATCATCGAAAGTTTCTGATGCATAGATCTTATGCTTTATTTTTTTTACATGAGGTTTACCCGAAGCAAGATATTTTGTGAAAGCTTTTATCCTGAGAAGTCTTAATTCAGGCGGGTAATATTCTTCCACAAGAGCCATTATCCTTTCAGTGATCTCCTTTTTATCTTCGGGGCCAGGCATTTCATCCTGCATTTCGGCGAATATGAACGGGTTACTTATTGCCCCCCT
>JBAUBA010000012.1:0-3926 GCA_049676265.1 Atribacterota bacterium | reverse complement strand
ATCCTGGATCGTTCAGAAGCTTATATTGCTGTAGAGATAGATGATTTAGTTACAAAAAGTGTGACTGAGCCCTATCGTTTAAGAACCGGGCTGGCCGAATACAGACTTTTATTAAGACAGGATAATGCGGATTTAAGACTTACTCCTTATGGATATAAAATGGGGTTAATCTCAGAACAAAGATATAAAAAATTTCTGAAGAAAAAAACACTGGTTGAAAATGAAAAAGAAAGATTAAAGGAAGTAATCATTCATGCTACCCAAAAGGTAAATAAATTACTAAATAAATTGGATACTACTCCTCTATCTGAGGCAGCTACTTTGGCTACTTTGCTTACCAGACCTGAGGTAACCTACGATCAAACTGTTTCTATCGATCCTAACAGGCCAGAATTGCCAACCGAGGTAACCGAGCAAGTTGAAATTCAAATAAAATATGCAGTATATATTAAACGACAAGGAGTTCAGGTAAAAAGATTTAAAAAATTGGAGAATTATAAAATACCTAAAAATATCGATTATTTTAATATGCATGGTATATCCCATGAAGGCAAGGAGAGATTTTCAGAAGTGCAGCCAATTTCCTTGGGCCAGGCTAAGAGAATACCGGGAATAACTCCTTCTGATATCGCCGCCTTAATGATAAACATTGAAAAGATAAAGAGAACAAAAAAATAGGATGGGTAATATCCCCATCCTATTTTGTAATGAGTAACAAGTAATGGATTAATAGAGGAGATAACATAATTGATCAATTGGTCAATCGGTAAATTGTTTAATTATCTAATGCTAACGCTCCCTTTTACCTCTGTCGGATTGATCAGCATATCAGATACCGGACATCTCTCTTCCACTAATTTATGTAATTTACGAACTTCCTCTTCGGGTGCTTCTGTTTTTATTTTTATTTCATATCTAATCTGTTTGAAACCTATCCTCTCTCTACCTTCCTTATCTACCCAACCACCATGAACCATATCCCCTTCTAAATTAATCACTAAAACTTCTATCTCTATTCCAAATTTTCTCGCATATGCACGATAAGTTGCTGCCACACATCCACCTAAAGCAGCTAATAGCATTTCAACTGGATTAGGAGCAGTGTTAGTGCCTTTCAATTCTAAAGGTTCATCAATGCTAACCTTAAATTTTCTTATTTCAGTCTCGGTTTTAAAACCCTCTATCCATTTGGTTTGGGCTTTATAAGTTCGAATTTTCATTTTTTTCACCTCATTTTTAACATAGTTATCAGGGCGTGCAATACGCCCCTACTACATATTACTCATTACGGGCAGACACAAGGTCTGCCCGTACATCTTTTAATTTCTATCTTGCGTGATACTCGATACGCAATATGATTCTATTCTTGTTTTTGATTTCTACTTTTTCCACTAAATACGATATACTAACAACTAATATGTCTTGTATTTTATATATTCCTTACATTTATTACCTGCAACTGTACGCTATAAGCTAATTCTATACTAACGACTAAATTAATTGGTGTATTGGCAAATTGGTTAATTGGCAAATTGGTTAATTAACTAATTTTCCTGCTGCCTTTAAAGTATTCTGCATCAGCATAACATTAGTTATCGGACCTACTCCTCCCGGAACCGGAGTAATGACAGATACTTTATCTAAAACTTCCTCGTAAGCTACATCCCCCACCAATTTCCCTTCTACCTCATTAGTCCCTACATCAATAATCACTGCTCCCTCTTTTACCATATCCCGCTTAATTATCTCTGATTTTCCTACTGCAGCAATCAGAATATCTGCCTGACGGGTAAAGTAAGATAAATCATTGGTTCGAGAATGACAAATTGTAAGAGTAGCATTGGCATACTGTTTTTTTTGGAGAAGTATGAGCGCCATCGGCCTTCCTACAATACTACTCCTTCCCACAATAACGGTATGTTTCCCTTCTACTACGATATTTTCTCTCCTCATTAATTCATATACCGCATAAGGCGTGCAAGGCAAAAACTCGGGTTTACCTAAAGCCAGTCTTCCCATATTAATGGGGTTAAAACAATCTACATCTTTGGAAGGATTTACTGCTTCCTGAATCCGTTCCTGATTTACATGCTCAGGAAGGGGAACTTGCACTATAATCCCACTTACTTTTTTATCTTCATTTAAATTATCTATAAGTTTAAGGAGTTCTTTTTCGCTGGTCTTTCCGGAAAGACTGTATTTTTCAAAATCAATAGAAGCTCTTTCGCAGGATCTGGCAATCATTTTTACATAGAATAAAGAAGCAGGGTCTTCCCCGACAATAATTACTGCTAATTTGGGAGTTAATTTATTTTTTTTGATAAAATCTTCTATTTTTACTTTTAAAGATTCGTTAATCTCTTTTGCAATTTTTCTTCCATCAATAATCCTGGCCATAATAAATATCTCTCCTTTTTGTTTAATCCTTCTGACTCCTGAATTCTGGATACTTAATTAGTTATAATATACCATTATCAAATATTCAAATCAAAATAATTCTTATTATCAATCACACAAAAAGCCTATGGTTTTCCATAGGCTTTTTCTTCTTTTGCTTTTATTCATTTTAAATATTAAAAACTTATAATTTTTAATGACTCTTTGCGTGAATCTTTCTATCCCTGTTGCTAATTGCTTCTTTGATTATAAATTTTGCTTTATTTTTTTCAATATCACAAGCAGCGCAAATTTCACCCACTAAAATCTTGCGAGCCCTCTCATATAAACCACGTTCCGTAGAAGATAGTTTTTCTACAGTATCTCGATGAGTGTAATTTTTTACTACCTGGGCAACTTTTAAGATATCCCCGCTATCGACCATCTCTGTTTGAGATCTTATCCTCTGCTTATAATTTCCATCCATTTCATCGTCTATCTTATGGCCTAACACGTTTAAAACCTCTGGCACAATTTCAGGGTCAATAATATACCTTAAACCTATTTCATCAGCTTTATTAACCGGAACCATCAAAATCATTTCATTTACCATTAATTTTAAGATATAGTATTTTTCTTTTTGCCCCAGTACTTTCTTTTCTTCTATATTTTCAACATCTCCAACCCCAAAGGAGGGATGAGATACTTTATCACCAATTTTAAACATTTTTTTGGATTTTTTAAACCCGCTACTCACTTCCTATCTTTTTACTTTTTTAGATTATACCATTTTTTTACCAAAAATACAACACCATTTTCGTATCGCGTGAAAACAAAGAAAAATACCATAGGAAAAAGAAGAAATATAAAAGACTAAAGTGAATTCGTATTGCTTATTACGTATCGCGTAGATAGTAGCGTGGAGCGTTTAGCATTTAGCGTGGAGGATACAGTGATAAGTAATGAGTAATTAGTGACAAGTTACGAGTTTCAAACTTAAAAAAAGAAATAGGGGTTCATTGCAATACGCACTATAAACAAAACGACTAACTAATAAGTTAAATTCAATTGGTTAATCAATATTAACTAGTAAACCGGATAACGGGTAATTAATACGTATCTCCTATCTCGTGAATCGTATCTCGTAAAGAGAATAAAATCCAAGAATCAGAATAAATTCGTATTGAATATTGAGTTAAGAGAGAGTAGGTTAGAAATTAGAATTAAGTGTATAATTCTGAAGGAATTGGAAAGAGAATATAATATTAGCCAATTATCTATCAAAAAATTGATGGGAATAATTAATAATATAAGTTATTAATTTTATCTAACCATTTAGGAAAAAAGATGGCAGGCTATATAATGATTATTTTCAGAACATTTTAGTTCCGGTTCTTCTTCTTTACATATATTTTTTACATAAGGGCATCTGGTATGAAATCGGCATCCGGAAGGAGGATTTACGGGACTGGGAACATCGCCCATCAAAATCTGACTTTTTTTTCTAAATTTAGGGTCGGGGATAGGTATAGCAGAAAGTAATGCCTGGG
>JBAUBA010000011.1:0-2367 GCA_049676265.1 Atribacterota bacterium | reverse complement strand
CTGGAGTTGTCCCAAATAATTCAGACTTAACACTCATATGATACCCCTTTGAGTTTCTTATTTTTTATTATAACTATGTTTAAGAAAATTTTCAAAAAATCTTTAAAGAGAGTCATAATAGTAGCTGTACACTGAATAAATACCTTAATTTTTTATAATCTCGAATCGGGAGCCGATCTCAGGAAGCTTGGTTACCTCGATTCTTACCGGGAAGGCGTCCTTTAATGATTCCAGGTGAGTGATGATTAATATTTTATCAAAATCTTCACTTATAGATTGGATGGCCTGTACCAGATTATCTATGCCTTCTTCATCCTGGGTACCAAATCCCTCATCCATAATTAGAGTCCTTAGCTTAGTCCCTGCCCTTCTGGTCAGTAATTTGGATAGGGCAATCCTTAAAGAAAAATCTATCCGAAAGGCCTCTCCTCCGCTATACAGTTCATAGTCCCGAGTTCCCAACTCATCGCTTATCTTAATATCTAAAGTCTCTTTTATCCCTCCACTCTTTAGATCACGGAGAGACTCGATAGAAATCCGGGTGCTATTATTGGTTAATTTAGCTAAAAGGTCATTAGCTTCTTCTTCTATTTCCGGCAAAACATTTTCAATAATCAGTGCCTGAATTCCATTCTTTCCAAAAGCCACAATCAGTTTTTCGTAAATATTCTGCTCTTTCTTGTTTTTTTCTAATTCTTTGCTTATCCCTTTCTTCTCTTTTCCCAATTTAAGACACTGGTCGAATTTGCTCTGATACCCTCCCCTTTCTTCTAAAATTCTATCTCTAAGAACTTGCTTAGAATTTAATACCTGTTCCCCTTGAACTAATCTTTCTTTCAGGGAAGGAAATTCTTTTAATTCTTCTCTTATTTTCTCTTTCTTCTTCTCCAAATCTTTTAAATTTAATTCTTTCTGTTGATAATTTTCGTTTAATTCGGATAGCTCGTCTCTTAAAGAATCAATCTTCTTCTCTGCCTCTTCTAATTTTGCTTTTTCCAGAGGGGCATTGCTTAATTCTTCAATCTTACGGTTAAGCTTGCGATGACTTACTTCATTGTAACCAATATTTTTAATCTGTCCTTCAAATCCTTTTAATCTTTTCTGTTCTTCCGGGGCGTAATCCTTCTCCCGGATAGTTTTTTCTAATTTTTTAATCTCTTCCTGCAAACCAATCATCAGTTTTGCGGCTTGTTTAGATTCTTCGTATTCAAAATGTACCTTACTTAACTTCTGTTGCCAGGCATCTTTATTTTTTAATTCTTGATTAACCTCTTTCCATTTTTTCGCCAATCTATCTTTCTGTTTGCTCGACCCCTCTGTCTCTTTTTTTAATTTCTCTATCTTTTTGAGATTTAAACCAATTTCAATATTTATATTATCTTCAATATTCCTCTTTCTTTCTGCATTTAATTTTGTCTCACACAAAGGGCATTCTCCCTCCGGATTCTCTCTTAACAGACGCAATTTTTCTTGATTATCTTTATTGTCTTTTTCTAGTCTTTCTATCTGACCTTTAATACTGTTTATTTCTACATTTAGTTCGCTGCCCTTTTGGCGAATTTCTTCTCTCTGCTCTTCGAGCAACTTTATCTCTTCCATCTTTTTTTCTAATTCTAAAACCTTATTCCTGTTTTTTATCTCCTGCTCAGCCTTGATCTTTAAATCTTTATGTCTGTCCTTTTTATTTCTAACTTCTACTTCCAAATCTGCCCGCTCATTTTCTATCTTTCTCCCGGTAAGAATCTTTTCTTCTTCTATTTTCCTGATTCTTTGGAGCTTTCGGCTAAATTTATTATTCTCAGTATTAAATTTCTGATAATTTTTGAAATCATTTAAAACTTTCTCTTTTTGAGAAATTATTTTCTCGCAATCGATAATTTCTTTCTTTCTTAATTCAATCTGTTTTTGCCCCCGCACAATTTCATGTCTATACTGCTCTATTCGACTTTCCAATTCGGCGCATTGTTCACTTTTGTGTTTTAAGGTATTTATCTCCTTTTTTAATTTACCCACTTTTACTTCTTCTGCCTTTATCTTCCGGGAAATTTCTTTATAACTTTCGGACAATTCCTTTATCTTCTCTTTATAGAAATCAAGGTTGGCTGTCTCCTGATAAATATATTCCAATCTGCTTTCTTTGGTCATAATAATATTATTAATTTCCCTAAGATGGAACTTGGCCAGATTAGCCAGTTCATCATAACGGGAAAGCCCTATAATCTCGGATAAAATTTCTTTCCTTTCCCGGGCGCTCTTTCGGCTAAATTCATCTATTCGTCCTTGAAGTATGAAAGCGGAATTGATAAAGGTCTGATAATCTATCCTCAGAGTTTTAGTAATTTTTTCCTGGGTTTTTCGAATAGAAGG
>JBAUBA010000010.1:0-1533 GCA_049676265.1 Atribacterota bacterium | reverse complement strand
ATTTTAAGGAGAATAAAAGAATGAAAAAAGAATGTAGAATGATATTTTTAATAATGGGTGTACTCATTATCTTTCTTGGTCTTACTTTTTCGGCTATAGCAGTAGAATTTAGCGCTGATTTGAAGATTAAACAGCCGGATAAGGAATATGAATTTAAATATTATGCTCAAGGTAGCCTCTATCGCCTGGAGAAATTGACCGGCGAGGACCGTATTTTGGTTATTGCTGACCGCAAATTGGATATTACCTGGATGTTAAATCCGGAAGATAAAATTTACATAGAGTTAAAAGGTATAGATGCAGCATTTTTTAACCCAATACGGGGTTGGGAAGCAGCAATGGAGGGTACGGAGGAAGAGCAGGTAGGCACTGAGGCAGTACTGGGCTATTCTTGTGAAAAATATACCTATACTCCTCCGGGAGGAACAGAACCGGGAATAGAAGCATGGTATTTACCAGAATTAGAACATTTTATTCGAATGATAGCTCATTACGGGGGAGGATATGAGGACGGAATTTTTGAGATAATTAACATTAAAGAAGCACCTCAGGACGATTCCCTCTTTAAAGTTCCGGAAGATTATCAGAAAGAAAAATCTCCTGCAGAAAAGGCTCAGGAAAAAGAAGCTGCCCGGCCGGTACTTAGCGGGATTGCAGAGAGTATAGCCCCAGTAGGAAGACGCCTTAAAACAGGAGCTGTCTTGAAGGTGAAAGTGGACCCGGATAAATCTGTACGGGTAGTCATTGAAAACCAGGTAAAAGAAAAATCAACATTTAAAATTACTCCTTTCCAAGAAGGCTTGCCAATAGAGGATGAAATCGTTCATTCTGGTTTAACAAGGCAAAGGGAAAAGAAAGAGGATTTTTTTGGGATGCAGCTGAAATTGGATGAGATTTTAATAGAAGTAGAAGAAGGTCTGGTAACTGCCCTGGTTACCAAAGAATATTCTTCCTTTGATGAAGTAGAGCGGAAAGAATATTTTTTAATGGAAGAAAGTGGGCAGGGATTATTTACCAGAGAAAATCGTAAATTTGTGCTTACCTTAACCGGAGACAGCCAGGGGGCAGAAAGCTCCCCGGTGAAAGTTAAATTTTATAAAGGAGAATATGAGGATCTTTTAAATGAAGAGGATTTGAATTTACCTAATGGGCAAATTAAGAGATGGGAGTTTAATCCCGGAGAAATCCAAACCTTTGAAGTTTCAGTAGGAGAATTAGGAGGCGTGAAGCTATTATCAGAACAGTATCCGGCGGATAATAAAGAGACTGTCAAAGAATTAAGTGATGATGAGAAAGAAAGATTAGTAAAGGATTTGATAACTCAGATGAAATTGGATGAAGTAAAAGCCTTCCTTGATTCCGGAGTAGATGTGAATATGATCATTTCCTCTTCTGATTCTCTATTGATGACAGCTTGCAGCTATAGTAATAGCGATATGGTAAAATTATTATTAACTTATAATCCAAATATAAATTACCAGGATGAATACGGTAATAATGCTCTAAATCTTGCTATTGATAACATGGAGCATT
>JBAUBA010000009.1:0-4879 GCA_049676265.1 Atribacterota bacterium | reverse complement strand
TTGTTTGTTTTTACCTTTAATCAAACTATACATTGGTTCATTGTGGGATTGATGATCCCTGTTATAGCCCTCTTTCAAATGGAGAAAGGGCTTAATTTATTCCAGATTGGTATTAATATGGCCTTGTATAGTGCTGCTGTGATCCTCTTCGAACTCCCTACTGGTGGGCTTTCCGATACATTAGGTAGAAAAAAGGTATATCTTATTTCTCTGGCTGTAAATTTAAGCGCAGGCGTAGTACTTGTTTTAGCCAAGAATTTTTTTACTTTAGCCGGTGGCATATTTTTAATGGGATTAGGTCGGGCATTATCTACTGGTTCTCTGGATGCATGGTTTGTAGATGAATTTAATAAAATAGAACCTAAAGGAAATTTACAATCTGCTTTAGCTACTGTAGGTATATTTATTCCTTTGGGCTTAGCTTTGGGGACATTGTCGGGAGGATTTATTCCTATGGTTTTGGGGGAAATTACTTCTCAAATACCGGGATTTGGAAAATATTCATCCAATCTTCTTGTTTTTAATTTTTTTATCATAATCCAATTTTTTCTCACTTCGCTATTCATTGTAGAGCATCTTCATCCGAGTAGAAATGTTACCATTTGGTCAGGATTTAAGAAACTTCCCGAAGTTATCTCTACTTCTATTCAATATGGGATAAAGAATAGGGTAGTATTTATGCTCTTATTATCTACTCTGGCTTTGGGAGTAGGGCTGGCTGGTTTAGAAAATTTCTGGCAGCCTCAGGTAAAGAATATTTTAAGTTCTGACTCGCAAACTTGGATATTTGGACTTTTAGCTACGGGATATTTTTTGGCTTCTTCTCTGGGGAATGTTCTTATTACTCCTCTCTGTAAATTATGCAAAAACAATTATTCTAAAATACTTTTTGTGACAAGACTACTTATGGGAGTGTTTTATCTTACCTTAGCCTTACAGAAAAGCTTAACAGGATTTAGTATTTTTTATTTATCCACTTTTCTTTTTAATGGATTAAATACTTCACCCCATCAGACTCTATTGAATGAACAATTGCCAAAAGAAAGGCGTTACACTTTGCTCTCTTTCGAATCGATTTTTTTACAAGTAGGAGCACTTGTTGGTTCACTTATTATGGGATATATAGCTCAAAATCTATCCATTTCTATCGCTTGGATGGTGGGTGCAGGTATATTAGCTTTTTCCTGTCTACTATATTTTTTCCTTCCTGTTAAATCTCAAGAAATAGAAGGTTTAACCGAAGCAATAGGAAAGGGGTCAGATCTCAACATTTGACATAACTTATTTTCTTAAATTAAAGTTTTGGTTCTTTATTTTTGGCAAAAAGCAGGGCTAGTAAAGGGGGGACATTCTTCTTTTGTATTCCCGCATTTATGCTTGGCGAAAAGTAAAGTGTGTTCCCCTATGATAATTATTTTTCCAAAAAAGAAGGATTTTGAAAACTTATGTCGAATACTTGACATATAATATAGGAAAATAATAGGGCCAGGTCTTGAATTATTACAAAAAATACATCATATTAGCACTATAGATAGACTACCTCTGAATGAGATCTTTAAATATATGGAAAAGAAATCAAAAAGTCAAGCGATGTATGAAGCTTTTCTCCGGTAAAGGAATATCCTAACTAAAAGATATAGCAGGATATATTGGTGTGTATTATTTTGCGATGGGTAGGGCAATCAAGAAAATTAATCAAGAAGATGAAATGTGATATTTCAAGACCTGACCCCTCTACCCCAATATAATTTATTAAAAATAAAAAAAAGCGGAAAGGCAAATTAAACTGAAGAGGGAGGTGTAAAAAGAAATATAAATATTCGGTAACTTTTTCCATTTAGTGCTTAAAAAATAAGGGAGGAAAAAAGTAATAATGAAAAAAAATATTTTAATTTTAACATTATCTTTGGTCTTAATAATTGGAATGAGTTTTACAGCTTTAGGAGCTCAAAAAACAACATCTTGGGTGATCGGCTCTGAACCCCCATCTTTAGACCCTTGCTTAGCTACTGATAGTATTTCCATAGATATGGTTGAAAACCTTTTTCTGGGATTAACTGACCTGGGTTTTGATGTGTTTACAAATGAAACAGAGGTTAGACCAGAGCTAGCTACTTCCTGGGAAGTATCAGAAGATGGTTTAGTTTGGGCTTTTCATATGAGAAAAGACGTAAAATGGAGTGATGGAAAACCGGTTACCGCTCACGATATAGAATATGCAGTAAGAAGAACCTGTGATCCAGCTACTGCTTCTGATTATGCTTATGTACTTTATATCATTAAAGGAGCTAAAGAGGTAAATACCGGTGAGATAACTGATCTGAGTCATATTGGAGTAAAAGCAATAGATGATTATACCATTCAATTTTCCCTAAATCATCCCGCTGGATATTTCCCAGGTATTGCTAGTATGTGGGTAGCCAGACCTGTACCCAGATGGGCTATCGAAAAACATGGGGAGAAATGGACCGAATCGGAGAATATAGTTACCAATGGACCTTATCTTTTAAAGGAGTGGAAGCACGAAGATGAAATAGTTATGGTGAAAAATCCTGATTATTATGATGCTGATAAGGTGGATATAGATGTGGTTCGTAGTGTTATAATTACAGAGGTTTCTGCTGCTATGGCTATGTATGAAGCTGGAGAATTAGATTCAGCACCTTGCCCCCCAGACGATATAGACAGAATACTGGCTGATCCCGTACTTAGCAAAGAATATATTAATATACCTGATGTATCTACCTATTATTATGGATTTAACAATACTAAACCACCTTTTGATAATGTTTTAGTCCGTAAAGCATTTTCTGCCGCAATTAACAGACAGGATTTGATTGACTTTATCCTTAAAGGAGGGCAGATACCTGCCACTACCTTTACTTGTCCGGGATTGTTTGGTCATATTCCATCTTCAGAAGGAGTAGGCATTGGTTATGATCCGGAAGCAGCTAAAAAATATTTAACTGATGCAGGATACCCTAAAGGGAAAGGTTTACCAGAAATTACTTTAATGTTTAATGCCTCTGAATTCCAATTAAAAATTGCCCAAGTTATCCAGCAAATGTGGAAGGAAACTCTAGATGTAGAGGTTAATTTAACTAATCAGGAATGGAAGGTATATATTAAAACTTTAACCGAAGATGCTCCCCAGATCTTCTGTTTGTATTGGAGTGCTGATTATGCTGATGCCAATAACTTTGTCTACGAAGTATTTCATTCTACCGATAGTGACAACCATATTAAATGGAGTAATGCTGAATTTGATAGAGTAGTTGAACAGGCAGCCCGTGAAGCTGATCCGGCAAAAAGATACGAGCTTTATAAACGCGCAGAACAGATATTATGTGAAGAAGAGGTTGGTATGGCTCCTATTTACTACGATGCGATACAGTGGATGGTAAAACCTCATTTGCAACGCACATTCTCACCTTTAGCTGGACAACATTTCGATCAATGGAAAATTGTAAAATAACAAACAGAGGACGCATAATGGGGTACAGATTAGGGAAAATATTTAATAATGTTATAATATTCCTATATTGAAAAGGCTTTAAATATAAAATATAGTTAAACCTTCATTTTTAATATATGTTTATCTTAAAGGAATAGTTCTTACTATGTACAATACATGGTTAGAATAAGAGTAGGGAGTATAATTTACTGATAAATAAGGGATAATAAGCAATTAGACAGAGTTTATAGTATTTACAGGAACCTTAATTAACTCCTTTAGTTTATAGATGTTACGTATATCTTGTACAATTTGGTTCCAACTGGCGAATGTTAGGGGAGCCAGACAAATCCATAGGCAGAACTTCTTTATCAGAGGTTCTGCCTATGGATTTTTTAATAGGCTTTACAACTTCTTTTAATTTCCAACAAATCTTTTCAGTCTCCTCACTCATACAAAAGTTGCGAAAATCGTCCTGTCTGGGGAGCCAAGACAATCCAAGCCCTTTGGCATTTACTGAAGGGCTGATTTTTTATAAGTATTCTTCCATGAAAGAAGGATTTTTAAATCAATGTGTCGTATCAATAAAATAGTGTCTAAAAAAAATATTAAGCCCATCTATTTTTTCAGAAAAACCCACAGAATCCACTAAAACCATTTTCTAATTTTCATTGGAAGAATCTTTCAGGTTGAAAGGCAGAGTAAGAGAGTCATCAATTGTTTTCTTATACTGTCTTTTTATTTTGAGGCAAAACAGTTTGCAAGAATTTAATAAAAGTGAGTTTAGGTTTTAGAAATAGTTATGTCAAAAGTGAAGACCTGAACAACACTATCCTAAAACCCCGCTGCCCCGCTTGCAGCAAGCCTCGTGTTATGTGGCGTACTTTTTTATCATTTCAGTCAAATTCCGGATAAAACTTAAATTATTTTGCATAATTATAAAGGTTCTCTGCAATTCGAGTGGTTTTTTCGTCCTTGCACAGTTGCAGGCTGGCAGACCATAGCCTGTCTTGATTTTCCTGATTCAAAATGATTTCATCTTCCTTAATCTCAATAAACTCATTTTTCTTCCATGTAATAAATTTTCCTGATTTCTTTAGGCTTTCTTCTTGCTTTTCAGTGAACAAAGGAGACATGATAACCCCGCATTTCTCTATTGAAATAAATTGCCCCAAACACTTCATTACGGTTGCCATTGTTTTCATGAAAACCGGAATAATATTAATCTGATTGCTCCAAACGGTTTTAGATATTTCAAAACCAATAAAGGATAGTTTTGAACCTTTTAGGTGTCTATGCAAATTATGTAAGGTTGCTAAGAACATTCTTTTGGCAACCATGGCTTGATGGATGCCACTTTCATAACTCCACACATTTTGCATTTGCATATCATCCCAGAATATTTTACCCCCTTTAGTGACATTA
>JBAUBA010000008.1:0-3598 GCA_049676265.1 Atribacterota bacterium | reverse complement strand
CTTCCTCGGGAGATAAATAAAATCGCTAAACTCATGCCTATATTCTCTTCGCCCGGAGTAATTAAAGCTTCTCTTAAACATTTACCTGAACTGCAAAAACTCCCTCAAGACCAGGAACCCCTTAAATCACTATTCTCTTTTGCTCAAAATATAGAAGGAATACCCCGGCATCTCTCCGTACACGCCTCCTCAATGATAATTTCAGATAGGCCGCTTTCAGAAGTAGTTCCTCTGGAACTAACTAACCAGAGAGAGATAGTAAGCCAATACGAAAAAGAATCCATCAAAGATTTAGGTCTATTAAAAATGGATATCCTCGGCTCCCGCAGCCTAACTGTAATTAAAAAGACTTTAGAAATGCTAAAAGAAGAAAATATAAATATCAACCTTAACAAGATTCCCCTTGATGATAAAACCACCTTCTCCGCCCTGCAAAAAGGCAAGACTCTGGGAGTCTTCCAACTGGAAAGCTCGGGGATGTCTTCTCTTCTAAGGAGGCTTTCCCCTTACCATCTAGGCGATGTAATCGCTGCTCTATCTTTATACCGACCCGGTCCCTTAGATAGCGGGATGACCGAACATTATCTTAAAAGAAAACGGGGAGAAGAAGAGATAGATTATCTACACCCCAAATTAAAACCAATTTTAAAGGACACTTATGGAGTTATCCTTTATCAGGAACAGGTTATGCAGGTAGTTTCTGCTTTTGCCTGCCTTAGCCTGGGAGAGGCTGACCTCTTTCGTCGAGCCATCAGCTCCCGTTCACCGGTAGAAATGGAAAGACAAAGAGATAATTTCCTTAAAAAAGCTATTCAACAAGGAAATACCAGAGAAGAAGCGGAAAAAGTTTTTTACCTGATCTCCAAATTCGCCCATTACGGTTTTAATAAAGCTCACAGCACCTCCTATGCCCTAATCTCTTTTGTAACCTGTTATCTCAAAGTGCATTATCCCGCTTACTACCTGGCTTCCATGCTCACCTACGGTATGGGTTATTATTCTCCTGACCGCTATATTCAGGAAGCCCGGCGTTTCAATGTTAAAGTGCTCCTTCCCGATATAAATAAGAGTGGAGCTGGTTTTACTGTAGAAGATGGAGCTATTCGAGTGGGACTAGGTAAGATAAAAGGCATGGGAGAAAAGCATTTAAAATCTATACTATCTCTCAGGGAAAAATGCCAAAGATTTAATTCTCTGTATGATTTCTGCTGTAAAACTATCTCTTTAAGCATTAATCAAACATTAATAGAAAATCTAATTAAGGTAGGTGCTTTTGATTTCACTGCTTATCCCCGTTCGGCATTACTAACCCTGCTCCCCCTTACTTTAAAGGAGGTTAGAAAGAAGAAAGCTGAAGACGGGGCTCAAAATAGAATATCCGAAGAGAGTGAATTATGGAATAGCGAACTTATTTCCTCTGACTCCATTCCTGCTTATCATTTTTCTAACTCTTTCCAAATGAATTTAGAAAAAGAAATACTCGGCTTATATGTAACTAACTATCCTTTAAAAAAATATGATAAAATGTTAATGAATTTACCAATTATGAATTCTAATCAACTGTTAAATTATTTTTATCCAAAACTAATTTCGCTAAAAGGAATGCTAATTCAAGCAAGAAGACAATTTACCAGACAAAAACAGGTTATGGCTTTCCTGCTCCTGGAAGATGAAGCAGGTTTTTTTGAAGTAATTACTTTTCCGACTGTCTATCAAAAATATTCTAAACTCTTTTGCAAAGAAGCGCCTCTTTTGATAGAAGGAGTCTTAAGCAAAGATAGCGGCGGCTCTAAAATAATCGCCCGAAAAATTATAAATATAAATTCGTATTGCGTATCGCGTATCGCGTATTGCGTGGAGGAAAAAGAAAAGATAGCGGATAGTGTATAGAAAAATACGGTGATGAGTAATAAGTGACAGGTTTCGGGTTTTAAGTTTAAAAAAAGTAGGGGCGTATTGCAATACGCCCTCTCTTACAATAATAATTTATTTTATTAACGTAGGACAGGCGTCTCGCCTGTCAATGAATTACAAAAGAAGGGCACAATTCATTGTGCCCCTACACCTAAATCCAAGTTTCTTTAACGCGATACTCGATACGCAATACGCAATACTAATTACTATTCACTAACGATTAATTTAATCGGTGAATTGGTCAATTGGCTAATTACAGCAGAAAGGATATAAAAAGTAATGAGTGATAGCCATCGTCTATCTATAATTCATTTAGACCTCGATGCCTTCTTTGCCTCCGTAGAGCAGAGAGATAATCCGGCTTATCAAGGAAAACCTCTTATTGTGGGAGGAATAAGCGGCGGAAAAGGAAATTCAAACCGGGGAGTGGTCTGTGCCGCTTCCTATGAAGCCCGTAAATATGGTGTTCATGCCGGTATGCCTATCTGGGAAGCCCGCCAAAAATGCCCCCGGGGAATTTTTATCCCTTCTCAAATGAACAAATACTTAGAGTCATCTAAAAAATTCTTTCAGATATGCAGTGATTATACTCCCCTGTTAGAACCACTAAGTGTAGATGAACTTTTCTTAGATGTATCAGGATGTGAATCACTCTTTGGCTCAAGCGAAATCATCGGCAGAAAAATTAAAGAAAGAGTTTATCAAGAATTAGGGCTCAAAATCTCGGTGGGAATAGCAGAGAATAAATTCTTGGCCAAAATAGCCACTAACCTGGGAAAACCGGATGGTTTTTACATTATCCCTTCCAAAGATATTCAAAAAATCCTCTATCCCCTTCCTGTATCTTCCCTCTGGGGCATAGGAAAAAAGACAGAAGAGCTGTTAAAAAAATCCGGTATTTACCTGGTAGAACAATTAGCCCGGATGCCTGATTCTATATTGGAAAACCTTCTGGGGAAAAACGGGAAAAAGATGAAACTTCTGGCTCAAGGGATAGATGAAACCCCGGTTACTCCTCCATCAACAGCAAAATCTATCGGTAAAGAAACAACTTTCGGCACTAATATAACCGAAAAGGCAATTCTAATAAAAGAACTGCTTAAAATTTCCCAACTGGTTGGTTATGCTGCCCGAAAAAAAGGTTATAAAGGCAGGACCATTACTTTAAAAATAAGGTTTCACAATTTTATTACCCTGAATAGGTCTAAAACTTTAGAAAATCCTACCCATCTTGATGATATCATCTTTAAAACAGTGGTGGAACTCCTGGGCAAAGTAAGCTATAAAAAAGGCGGAGTTAGACTTTTGGGAATAAAGCTCTCCAATCTTACCTCGGGGAATGAAAGAAAGCAGTTGAAGTTCTTAAGAGACGAAGAGGATAAAAAAGATGATAAATTAGAACAACTTACTCAGTCTTTAGATAAAATCAGAGAAAAGTTTGGCACTAAATCCGTAACCCGAGCCAGCCTTCTAAAAGTAAAAAAGAAAGAATAAGCTTACTCACCATGGCAACACCGTGGTGCTGCGAGTTTACAGAAGGCAAGATTCATCGTGCACGTTTGTAATTCTGGTAAAAACAGGAATTTATTCTATTTGTTCTTTCTCTTCTCCTTTAAAGCTTTTAATATTTTTTCCGGAGTGATGGGAAGATGATATATTCTTACTCCTATGGCATCATAAATGG
>JBAUBA010000007.1:0-4652 GCA_049676265.1 Atribacterota bacterium | reverse complement strand
ATACGCAATACGAATAATGCTTGATTTTAAATTAAAATAATGTTAAAATTACCAAGTAAATTAATATTAGCGAAAGGAAATAATTATGCCCCAAATAAAATCAGCAATAAAAAGAGTTAAAACCTCTGAAAAAAGTCATTTAAGAAATATATCTTACAAATCAAAAATAAAAAGCAGCATTAAAAAATTCGATCTTGCTTTTTCGGAAAAAAACAAAGAAGAAATAATTAAATATTTTAAAGATGCTGTTTCAATTTTAGACAAATCCGTTAATAAAGGTATTTTGCCCAAAAACACTGCTTCACGCCAGAAAGCAAACTTAACCAAAAAACTAAATACTTTAGTAGAGTCGGAAGCAGCCATGAAGTCTGTACCTGATGCTCCTGAAAAAGCTGCAGAAGCTGCTAAAAAACCGGTCACTAAAAAAACAGTAACCCCTAAGAAAAAAACAAAGACTACGAAAGAAACTACAACCAAAGAAAAAACAATAGCTAAAAAGACAGTAAAAACTGCTAAAAAACCGGTCACTAAAAAAACTGAAACTACCGAAGCAAAATAATAATTAAAAATTAAAAAAGATTTTTAATCTAAGGGTCGAATTTATTCGGCCCTTTTTCATTTTGCTAATTTCTCTATCAGCCTCGATGAATCTAGCCCCTACAGCACACTTATCACATACAGACAAAAGGTCTGCCACTACTTTTCCTCTCTCTTATTTTCTTAACCAGCTAACCAGCAAGGGATGTAATTAGTGACAACTGATAAGCAACCTGTAATAAGTCCCTGTTTTTTTAATTTCTGAAATTTAAGCTCATTACTCATTACTTGTTACTTGTCACTGTATTTTACTATATTCATAACCAATTCTTCTAAAATAATCTTTGGTTCCTTCTGGCTTTCTTTAAATTCTAAGTCCGCCATATTCAATAATTCATAAGATTTACAAATTTCCTTAAAAGTATATTTTTCAGACTGTTTTATTATTTTTTGGACAATAAAGTAAGGAAGTCTTAGTTTCTTTTCTACTTCTTTAATATTAACCCTGTTTGAAAGTAATAATTTTGTTTGAAGTATAAGCTTTATTTGCCTGTATATCATAGCAAATATGGCTAAATGATGAAGGTCGCCTTGATTTAATTTTACCAAACCATCTATTGCATTTTTTATATCTTTATCTCCAATAGAATCTAATACTTTAAATATATTAACCGCCTCTGAACCACCAATCATTGTTATAACATCTTCTTTTTCTATTGTTTTTTGGTCTTTTGTATAAATATCTATTTTTTCTATTTCATTAAAAAGATAGCCTAAATCAGAACCAACTAGGGATTGTAAATAAAATAAAGCCTCCTGAGTAATTATTTTATCACTCTGTCTGAATTTAGATTTTATCCATGAGTCTAATTTCGCTTTATCTGTTACGCTAAAATTTACTGCTACCCCTACTCTTTTAGTTGCTGTGATTAGTCCTTTGTTTGGCCTGCCTTCTTTATAAATAATTATTAAAGTTGAAAAATTGTTTTTTAGACTTAGCCGGTTAAAATAATCTATTAATTTTGTCTCATCATTTTTGTTAATTTTATCTGCTTCTTTTATTATTAATAATTTATGTTTCGATATCATGGGCAGTGTCTCTAAATCATTTATTACCTCGTTTATAGATAATTTATCACCATAAAAAACTTTATAATTTAACTCTCTATAAGCGGGGTCGATTAATCTGTTTCTAAGTTTTTTTGAAATATCTTCTTTTAAATAATTTTCATTTCCGTAAAACAGATAAGCAGGGTATATTTTTTCTTGTTTCGTAAGGTTTAATATATCTTCGTAATTTATATATCTTCCTTGGTTCATTTTAATTATTTCCTTTCAGTGTCCTTATCCAATATTCCCGGCCGTTTGTTCTTATAATTATCGTTCCATCTTCATCTGTCCGATACATTCGTATATTCTTATCTTCTAATCTTTCTATAATTTTCTGCGAAGGATGTCCAAAATTATTTTTTCCCACAGTAATAACTGCAATACTCGGGTTAACCTTATCTAAAAATTCCAATGTAGTGGAAGTTGAACTTCCATGATGGCCAAGTTTTAATATATCACTCTGTAAAATATTCTGCCAAACCAATAATTTTTTTTCAGCAGATTCCTCTATATCCCCGGTAAAAAGAAAATCTGCATCTTTATAGAATAATTTTACCACAATCGACGCATTATTAAAATCAGATTCTTCATAGAAATCAATATCATACAGTGGATTAAGCAAAAATATTTCCAAATTGTTACTAAAAATAATATTATCTCCGGCTTTAGCTTTATGATATGGTATGCCTTTTGCTTGTATTATAGAGATAAACTTATCATATTCTGATAAATCACAGATCAACCCGCTATCTAAAACCATGTCTACTTTAAGCTCCTCCAATACCGGCAATAATCCTTCCAAATGATCTAAATGAGGATGAGTTAAGATTAGCAAATCAATTTCATTTATCCCCTTTCTTCTCAAGTAAGGTATAACGATTTTACTTCCCACATCAAAATCGCTTTGAGGGGTGCCTCCTCCATCAATTAAGATATTTATCTTGTTGGGGGCTTCAATTAAGATGCAATCTCCTTCTCCGACATTTATAAAATTTACTTTGAGGTTGTCTGTCGGATAAAATACTTGAACAATAATTATTAGCAATGTAATTGATAGTACAATTAAGCCAGCTTTTTTCTTTATTTTCTGCGATAGTATTTTTTTAAAGAACATTTCAATAATAAAAAATACCGTTAGATAATATAAAATAATCACCATAATTGAAGGTTGAGCAACATAAATAAAAGCAAAAGGAAGTGACGAAAATGATTTTGCTATTAAGGTTATTAGATTCAGCACCAGGTAATTAATGCTGGCAATTACGCCAGCCAGAGAGATGCTTGCCATTCCGATAAAAAAGGTTACAAATCCTAATATTACCGCTATCGCGGTTAAAGGAATAATAAATATATTAGAAACAATGGAGATCATAGATACTTTAGTAAAAAAATATGCAGAAAGCGGAAAAATACCTATCCAGGCAGCTGTTGAAACTGCTAAAGGATTTTTAATCCAGACTACTATTTTAGAAAATAATTCTTGTAAGATTGGTGCTAAATTTATAATAAAAAAAGTAACGATAAAGGATAATAGAAAACCGGCATCATATAGTATTAAAGGATTTGATAACAAAATCAAAAACGCTGCAAAAAATAGAGAAATATTAAGGTTTCTGCTTCTGTTGATTAATTTCCCACCTATCAATAAAATAAACATAATGGTAGCTCTTAATACAGAAGGACGAAAACCGGTGATGGAGGCATACATTATTAGAATTGATATCAAGATAAGTAGTTTAGGCTTCTTCGGTAACCGCAGCATGCTTAAGAAAAAAAGTAAAGCCATAGCAATTATACCTACATGTAAACCTGAAACTGCTAATATATGCATAATTCCTGCTTCGGTAAAAACTTCTTTTAAATCAGCGGGAATAAAACTTTTTTCTCCTAATAGCATACCGACAAGAAGATAGTTATACGGCGGCGGCAATGTCTGTGTTGTAATATCTTTTATTTTATCTCTTGCTGATAAAGAAAAAGATACTAAAAAACTCGAATTGTCTTCTCCGATTTTTTGAATATCTTTTTCCTGCCAGATATTAAGGTAAGCAAAGATCTTTTCTCGGGCTAAATATAATTCATAATCAAACTCACCATAATTCTTCTGTCCTATAGGCTTCTCTAATTTCCCTTTAATCTTTAACACATCTCCGTATTCATAGGAACAATCCCCCAAATAGGTATTCACCAATATTAGACCCTGTGTTCCAATGGCGTAATCTCCTCTTTCTATTTGGCTTGCTTTTACCTTAAAAGATATTTTCTCTTGATTGGGATAATATTCTTTGTCTAAGACCGTACAAATAATGGTTAACTTCTTATCCTCTACAAAATTTGCTATGTGGTTTGCTCCAATCGGACTGGAATTAAGGTTATAATTGAATATACCGATTAAAAATATTATTAAAAATAATAAAGCAGTGGTTGTATTCCACTGCTTTACAAAACTTATAATAGAAATTAGCATTAACAATATTATAATCAAAAACAAAAATATCAGATTAATATTAATGAATTTACCATAAATTATGCCTATTATATATAGAGATAAAATTATAGATAGTGGTCTAATAACATTGTATTTGCTATCTGATGATATATTTTTTATTGGACACAAATTAAATCTTTAATTCCTTCAAACTTTTTTTCTGCAATTCCGGAAACATCCTTTATATCATCAATAATTC
This sequence comes from Atribacterota bacterium, assembly GCA_049676265.1. Taxonomy (GTDB): domain Bacteria; phylum Atribacterota; class Phoenicimicrobiia; order Phoenicimicrobiales; family Phoenicimicrobiaceae; genus Sediminicultor. The sequence continues at coordinate 318 of JBAUBA010000007.1, read as the reverse complement.
CGAACAATCCATTTTGATTTCTATATTCTACTATTCTTTCTGAAAGAACCGGACCAATCCCGGGCAAAGCCTGTAGCATGATTGCATTAGCGGTATTAATATTAATTTTCCCAGATATAGAGCCCGAAGAAGAAGAATACATAGCCTCTGCATTGTTATCTATATTTTTATTGGTTTCTTCGCCGTTTTCGTTATATATTTTATAAGGAACAATTATTTTCTGTCCATCCTTAAGAAGAGCAGCAAGGTTAATCAAATCCAGGTTGGCTTCTTCGGTTTCTCCTCCGGCAATTTTTACTGCATCAACAATTCTATCGG
>JBAUBA010000006.1:0-1793 GCA_049676265.1 Atribacterota bacterium | reverse complement strand
ACATAGGCAAAGATATTGACTTTATGGGCAAAGACCGAAATATTTATCATTATAATAATTAAAAATATAAATATCAAAATTAAATACAATTTGTTTTTCATCTTATCTCTCCGATATGATTTTTACTATACTGTTTAACTAATCTTTGTACTCTAGGTATAATCAGTGTAATCTGTATTAAATCTGTGTAATCTAGGTAAAATCTGTGTAATCATATATCTAATATTTCCGGTCTAACTTTCCTCAGAAATCCTATACAAAATACAGTTAACACTCCCTCTAAAATCATCACCGGCAAATGGGCAATTAGCATCAATTTAGCTACCTGCATAAATGGTTCTCCGGTAAAGATCAAGGCAGCTGCTACCATAACTCCACTTAATAACACCGCCAGAAATCCACAAACAAAGGCCAGGGTCAGGGCAATAAAATTATTCTCCCCTTTAATCCCCCAATTAAACAGATAAAAACAGATAATAGCCGGTAAGGCCATATTAAAAGTGTTTACTCCCAAGGTGGTAATTCCTCCAAATTGAAAGAGCACACCTTGCAAGGCAAGAGCAACTAATATCGCCGGAAAGGCGGACCAACCCAATAATATCCCTATAATTCCATTTAGAATTAGATGTACACTTGAAGGACCAACAGGAACGTGAATTAAAGAAGCCACGAAAAAAACGGAAGATAGGATTGCCACCTTAGGCACTTCCTTATGTTCCATCTTTTTTAAGCTATATCCTACTGCTGCAGCAGTCAAAGCTGCACCTGTAACTAATACCGGTGCAGATAGTATTCCTTCTGAAATATGCATAAAGTATTTCCTTTTTAACTATTTATTACATATCATAAGTCTTGACCCAGAGCACTGCTCCAATTTCCACTGACTTTTCTTCCCCATTTTGCTTTATTTTCTCTTCGTCCTCATTAAGAGCTGCAAATCCCCACCAACCTGCCTTAGGCATAGCATAAGTGAATACACCATTCTGATCAGCTTTAATTACCTGAGTAATCATAGGGTCAGCAGGCCATTTAACCTTGCCATCTTGATTGTAGTATTCTACTTCTATTTCCGCATAAGGGACTGCTTCTCCCTTAACTTTTACTATCCCTTGAAAAACATTTCCTGTCCAAAGACCATATGGCCGAGTCAAAGGAATAATCTCAGTCCTTAGTCCTACTTCTTTATCCCAGCCCACTTCCAGACCAAGGGCATTTACAATCACTTTAGTATAATGAATAATAAAACAATCCTCTGCCGGTTCCCAATAGGGTTGAGGTTCCACATAAAAAATATAGTCACCCGGACGTTTTATCTGATAATTTGTCTCCCAGGTAGAACAATCATTAATCTTTTTCTCTTGAAGGGTATTTAGCAAATCTATTTTCTTTCCCTGAACCAAAACTCCAAATTGCGCAGGTTTAACTATATCCATATAATCCCCTTCCATAGGATGAATAAATTGTATTGTCAAACTAATACTTTTATTGTCCTCCTTGCTAATAATATCATCAGAGGGAATTACCATCCCAAAATGAGCACTGACTGTAATCAAACTTCCAAATAAAAATATCATCACTAAACTAAAAATTAAAACTGTTTTGAACTTTATATTTTTCACATCTTTCCTCCTGATTTTTATTAATTGTTCAATTGTTTTTAATGTAGGGGTCGAATTTATTCGACCCAAGTTTTGCGGGCTTGATAAATCAAGCCCCTACTTCTATACGCTATACGCTCCACGCTATTCTTTGCTATATACTATTTTTATTTTCGTGCTACGCGTAAGGCAAAA
>JBAUBA010000005.1:0-6497 GCA_049676265.1 Atribacterota bacterium | reverse complement strand
GCTTATGGCAAGAGAGAAAAGAAGAAGCAAGATTGATACCCGGTATTTTCCGAACCGATGAGCCGGTATTTAATGTTCCTCGTTTGGGTAAAAATCACGTAAGGGCGTGGCAAGATAGAGAATTAATTGCTCTCAACAAGGAAGGAAGGAGAATTTATCTATGGCATCCCTGGGAAAAAGGCATCGCTTTAGTTGAACCTTATGTTTATAAAGACCTTCCCATTTACAGATATCTCCAAGAACTAAAAACAAGAGGAGAAGATATCGAAGAGTACAAGTCAATTTGGTATTACTATTAAAAAATATAATAAATTAAAAGGCAAGGGAGATTAACTTATAATGAAATATGATTTTTTATTTAAAGGAGGGCGTATTGTTGACCCTGCCAACAATAAAGATTTTATCGGTGATGTAGCCGTAAAAGGAGATAAAATTGCTGAAGTATCCAAGGGGATAAGCAACTATCTAGCTGAGCAAATAATTGATATATCTGGTAAAGTAATTATTCCCGGAATAATAGATACTCATTGTCATGTTGCCAGACCATATGCTAAGGGAGCTGGTTATCGAATGTTAATAAATGCCGGCGTAACTACTGCATTCGATTTTGAAGGGCCAATAGAAGTGATCAAGCAGGAGATAACTAAATATGGTTGTGGACTAAATGTGGCAGTTTTAGAAGCAATCTATCCCGAAAATGGCATAAAAGGGAATAATCCTCCGGTTGAAGAATTAAAAAAAGTTATCAATAAAAATTTAGACAGCGGAGCCATTGGAATAAAAATATTGGGAGGACATTATCCGCTCACTCCTGAAGCCACTTATAATATTCTCCAAATAACTCAACGGGAAAAAGGTTATATGGGGTTTCATGTAGGAACTACCGAAACTGGTAGTAATATGCTAGGAGTTGAAGAAGCGGTTAAATTAGCTGAAGGCAAACCTTTACACATTGCCCATGTTAATGCTTATTGTCGTGGTTATGTGGAAGACCCTTTATTAGAACTAAAAATAGTTATGGATATTCTTAAAAAATCACCTAATATTATTTCCGAGAGTCATTTGGCCCTGCGTAATGGTTGTTATGGGGGGATTAATAAAGATGATATACCTATAAGTTATGTATTGCGTAATTCCTTAAAAGCTAACGGATATCAGGTAAGCAAAGAAGGTTTAGAAGAAGCTCTCCGGGTAAAATATGCTGGTGTATATGCTTTACGGGGCAGCAGAGTAAAATATATTTATGGTGATGAAGCAATTAATTATTGGAAAGAATGCGAATATAAGGTGGGTGTTTGTTTTCCCATTAATCGCAGGAGGTCCGCTGAAGTATGTGTCACAGAAAGAGATAATGGTAATTTCGTGGTAGATGCAATTAGCAGTGACGGAGGAGCAATTCCAAGAAATTGTATTCTTTCTCACGGTTTGCCGTTAGTTCGTTTTTGCGCCTTGACTATAAGCGAGCTGGTTCAAAAGATAAGTTTAACCCCTTCACGGATGTTGGGGTTAAAGAATAAAGGCCATTTATCTATCGGGGCAGATGCCGATATTACCATTTTTGACCCGGATGATGCTAAAGTTGAGATTGTGTTGATAAAGGGGAAAGTATCCATGGTCTCTGGAATTATTTTTAATAATCCTGGTACATTAATAGTCACACAAAGAGGAGCAAATAAATTAAAAAAACAGGAAATACCTTTGGAGGTGATCAATTTAGAAGAAAGTTTATATTTTAAAGGCAAGGGAGGTGAAGATAAATAAGTTAAATATTAAAAAATATTTACTACTATTTATGTAAATTAAAAATTAGGGAGGTAATTTAACATGAAAAGCAAGATCTTTTTAGGTTTAATTCTCACCTTATATATCATAATGTTGTTTGTACCCTTATCTGCTGCTGAAGCAAAAATGGGTGGAGTTTTAAAAGTCGTCCTCGATGCTGATCCTCCGACTCTTGACCCGCATACTTCCACCACAACTTTAGTCTTTGTAGTCGGATATCATATGTTTGAAGGCTTATATTCTTTGGATGAAAGCCTAAACCCCGTTCCTATGTTGGCTGCAGATTTACCGGAAATAAGTGATGACAAGCTTGTTTATACTATTAGACTAAGACCAGGTTTAAAATTTCACAATGGCAAGGATGTTACCGCAGAGGATGCAGTTGCTTCGGTAAAACGTTGGGGAAAGATGAGTTCATACGGTAAAAGTATTTTTAAAAATGTTGAATCTATTGAAGCCAAAGATACCTTGACCATTGAACTAAAACTTACCAAGCCTACCGGGGTTACTTTAGTTTCTTTGGCCATGCCTAACGGCGGGGCTTTTATTTACCCCAAGGATATATGTGAAAAATATCCTGATAAACAGGCGGAAGAAAATATTGGGACAGGTCCATTTAAATTTGTAGAGTGGAAACCTCACCAATATATTAAGATGGTTCGTTTTGAGGACTACCAACCCGTTGCATTTCCAGCCAATGGTTTTGGCGGCAAAAAAGTAGCCTACGTTGATGAAATTCAGTTTATCCCCATTTCAGATGAAGCGGTGCGTTTAACCAGTGTTGAGGGTGGGGAATATGATTTTGCCGATTTTGTACCGGCAGATGAATATAATCGGCTTAAAAATCATCCCGATATTCAAGCACTACCTTCTGCTCCCAGAGCCTGGTTTGCTTTTCAATTTAATAAGCGAGCCGGAATAATGAGCGAGGTGAAGATGCGCGAAGCCTTTTTGACCGCTCTGGACATGGGCCCAATTTTAACTGCCGGATATGGAGATGAAGCATTTTGGAGATTAGATCCCAGTATTATGTTAAAAGAACAAGTCTGGTGGTCTGATGTGGGTAAAGAGAAATATAATCAGGGGGATATTGAAAAAGCTAAAAAACTTTTAGAAGAAGCTGGATACAAAGGAGAAGAGATTGTTTGGATGTCAGGTCAGCTGGAATATAATTTGTCTTTGGCGGCTAAAAAGCAGTTAGAAAAAGCTGGCTTTAATATTGATTTGCAAGCTATGGAATGGGCGACTGTAGCAGATAGACGAAAAAATCCGGAACTATGGAATCTATTTAGTACAGGTATGACTACCAAACCTGACCCCACTATGTTTACTCCTCTAAATCCAGCTTATGCTGGCTGGTGGGAAAGTCCAAAACTCATCGAATTAATGGACAAATTGGCAACTGAAACAGATTTTGACCAACGATATAAATTGATGGAAGAAGTTCAAAAACTTTTCTATGAAGAAATTCCCACTATTAAAGTAGGAGATTATGCAAATTTCAGAATAGCGGCTAAAAATATTAAAGGTTTTAAAAATATGAATGAAATATTCTTCTGGAATGTATGGAAAGAGTAACAAGAAAATAGTTAACAATTTAGAAGTCGGATATAAGATATTTGTATCCGACTTCTAAATTTGAATTAAAGTTGAAAGGTTTTTAGAAACGAGGAATACAATTGACTAATTATATATTAAAAAGAATTTTTGCTTTAATCCCCATTATGTTTATTGTGGGAATTTTTGTTTTTTTTATCATACATTTGATTCCTGGTAATCCGGCCGCCATGATGTTAGGTCCTGAAGCAACTCAGGAAGAAATTGATGCTTTTTCCAAGACAATGGGTTTAGATAAACCAGTTCCTATTCAATTTGCTGAATGGATTTCTAATGTGGTGAAAGGGGATTTTGGTATGTCTCTTTTTTTTCAGGGGCAGAAAGTTACCAAAGTAGTTTTCGAACACTTTAAAGTAACCCTAACTTTAACTATTTTAGGAGTTATTTTAGCCATTCTTTTTGGAATAATAACCGGAGTAATTGCCGCTATTAACCATAACCATCTTTTAGATAGAGTAATAATGGTGATAACTTCAGTTGGAGTCTCTATTCCCAATTTTTGGTTGGGGTTAATGCTGGTCTTATTTTTTTCCATTAGATTTTCCCTATTGCCTCCGGCTGGGTTTAAACCTTTAAGTGAGGGATTAGGTGCAAGTTTGAGATATTTCATTCTACCCGCTATTACCTTGGCTTTTGGACAAACCTCTCTGATTGCCAGAATGACCAGGTCTAATATGTTAGAAGTTTTAAGGAGTGATTATGTCAGAACAGCGAGGTCTAAAGGTTTATCAGAGTTAATGGTAAATTATAAACACGCTTTAAAGAATGTTTTGATTCCGGTTGTCACCATTATCGGGCTCTCTTTTGCTAATTTGATGGGCGGAGCAGTGGTCACCGAGCAAATTTTTAATATTCCCGGAGTCGGCCGCCTATTAATAAAATCTGTTTTTACCAGAGATTATCCGGTGATTGAGGGTATAGTTCTATATATTGCAGTTATGTGGGTTCTTATCAATTTAGTGACCGATGTTTTATATGTAATAATTGATCCCCGAATTGAGTATTAAGAGGTGCTAAATAAATGGCAGGTTTAATTTTGTTAGAAAATGATGCAAAGGCTATACATAAAGAAGGTGAAGAAAAATATTTTTTACGATACAAAATTTTTTACCGAAATGGAGCGGTTTTGTTTGGAGTAATTATTTTTTGTTTGTTGGTTATTATCGCCATTATTGCTCCTGTAATAGCGCCTTATGATCCGGGAGATATGGATCCCGGTATTAGATTACAAAACCCAGATAAGGAACATATATTTGGAACAGACCGTTTTGGCAGGGATCTTTTCAGTAGAGTTGTTTTTGGTTCACGAATATCTTTAGTAGTAGGAATAAGCGTTCTTTTTTTCACTACTTTATTTGGTTCGATTCTTGGTCTATTGGCTGGTTTTTCTCGTAAGGTCGATGAAATATTAATGCGTATTTTAGATGCCTTTATGGCTTTTCCCTCTATTATCTTAATGGTTACCATGATGGCAGTCTTAGGTTCTAAGCTGAGTAATGTTATTATAGCTCTTATTATAGTATATACCCCTCGTATGGCCCGGGTGGTAAGAAGTGCGGTTTTGGTGCAGATGGAACTGGAGTATGTGGAAGCAGCCCGGGCATTAGGAGCTGGTAATTTAAGGATTGCCGCTTTACATGTTTTTCCTAATTGTGTAGCCCCTATTATTATTCAGGGTACTATGATTTTTGCCTATTCTATACTATCTGAAGCAAGTCTTAGTTTTTTGGGTGTAGGTATACCGCCGGAAATTCCCAGCTGGGGAAATATTCTTAGCGGGGGAAAAGTTTTCCTCCGTAGAGCTCCCTGGATAAGTTTTTTCCCGGGCTTGACTATATCTATCTGCGTTTTAGGGATAAATATGTTAGGAGATGGCTTGAGAGATGTTTTAGACCCAAGATTGAAAAGATTGAAAAAGTAGAATATTAGAAGAGATAAGGACTATAGAGCAAAAACAATGGAGTCAAATCTTTATTATTGACAACTGACCCCATTTTATATAACAAGGATTTATGGCACGAGAATTAAGAATTAAATACAAAAATGCATTATATCATATTACCTCTCGAGGGAATGAAAGAAAAAAAATAGAAACACCCCTGGCAAACCTTTATGCTGGTCTAAAGGGTCGCGAAATCGGAGGACTTATAGGATGAGATTACAGCACTGTAAGCGTAGGGAGAAAAAGGCTAAGAGTAAAAATGCTTAATGATAATAGTGTACAGAATTTAGTTAGAAGGATCGAAGATAGTTTGTCAATAATAAAGATTTGACCCCCTTTATGCCTTTGACCCCCTTTATGCCCTTAAAGACGTCTGTCAGTTGATCTTGAAGATATTCGAATTATGAATAATTAACTGATTTAATCTAATATTTTCTATGACTATATCCTCTTTAAAAATTCTAAACGTTTCCAATAGGGGAAGCTTGACAATTCCAAGCCCTTTGGCATTTACTGAAGGGCTTTTTATTTAAATAAATTATTTTCCAGAAAAAGAAGGATTTTTAAAAATAGTGTAGTATATACCTATTAGATATCATAAAAAAATATTGAAACAATAAATGGAGAAATTCTTTATGAGAAAATTATTAATACTTTTACTGATTATTTCTTTGTCTCTCTTGGTTTTCTCCGGTTGTGAAGATCAGACCCCCTCTGAAGGAGAAGGCGAAGGGGAAACTGAATCGGAAGAGGTCGAAGTAATGGGTGGACCTGCACCGAATTCTGGTGATGGCATTCCTGATGGTCCCGGATGGTTTTAAACCATAGGTTTTTAGAGTAATATTAGTTGATAATATTCGAAGATAGTTTAATCAAAATCTTGGGAGTTGTATCTTACTCCTCCTCAAGAAGTAATAGTCAAAATTTTAACAAAAACACCTGATTTAATCTAATATTTTCAGTTGTAATATTTCCCTTTAAAGTTCTGAACGCGTTCAATAGGGGGACCCCTACGCCTTGGCAAGTTATGAAGTTAACCCCTGGAATTATTGTGGTTATAGAACGATAGTTCAATAATAGAAAAGATAAGAAAAGAAACGGAAAACAGTCTACCGGAGTTTTGGAAAGAGCAATAAAATAAGGAAAAAATTAAAGG
>JBAUBA010000004.1:0-2656 GCA_049676265.1 Atribacterota bacterium | reverse complement strand
ATTCCAAAAGACTGGGCATTGCCAGCCACGATATCAGCTCCCATCTCTCCCGGGGCTTTTAAAATCCCCAAGGACATACTTTCGGTAATTACGTTAATTAAAAGAGCATCTTTAGAATGAACTATTTCAGAAATTTCGCTTAGTTTCTCTATGCCCCCAAAGAAATTAGGATTTTGAATAATAACAGCCGCTACATCTTCGTCAATCAAGGCCTTTAATTTTTTTATATCAACTAAGCCATTTTTATAAGGTAATTCAATAATTTCTGGTTCATGAGGCGCTAAATAGGTTTTGAGTGTTTCTCGGTAGTGCGGATGTAGTAAATTTGAAACAATTATTTTGTTTTTATGAGTTAATCTTAAAGACATTAAAGCTGCTTCGGCAGTAGCAGAAGCAGCATCATAGATGGAAGGGATGATCACCTCCATCTTAGTAAGCCGGGAAATGTAGCTCTGGTATTCAAATATTGATTGTAAGGTTCCCTGACTCAGTTCCGGTTGATAAGGGGTATAGCAGGTCCAAAATTCTTCTCTTTGTAAGAGAAATTTTTCTGCTTCTGGAATATAATGTCGGTAGGCACCGGCACCCACCAAAGGTTTCATTAAAAAGAAGTTGGAATTTTTTTGAGCAATATGGTGAATTTTTTCTTCCAATTCACTTTCTGATATTGCTTCTGGAATATTTAATCTTTCTTTCAACCTGAGGCTTTGAGGAATAATTTTAACTAATTCTTCAAAGGAAAAAACTCCAATCTCTTTTAACATCTCCTTTTTTTGCTCTTCGGTATTTGGGATGTATCTCATTTCATTATACCTCTATTCTTTTTTATTATTCTTTTCTATATTCAGAATATTCTTGTGCACTCATCAGATTTTTTAATTCGTCTTTATTTTCTATCTTTATTTTAGCAATCCATCCTTCACCATATGGGTCTTTATTGATAATAGAAGCATCATCCAATAATTTTTCGTTTACTTCAATTACTTCTCCAGCTACAGGAGCATTAACATCAGATACAGCTTTAACCGATTCAATGGTAGTAAGATTTTCACCATGCTTTAATTTTTTATCTATTTTTACTTTTTCTAAATATACAATGTCTCCAAGCTGATCCTGGGCATAATCAGTAATTCCTATTATTCCAATATCATCTTCTACCTTGAACCATTCATCACTTTTGGTATAATATAAATTTTCTATAACTTTATTAGTCATTAGTATTTTCCCTCCATTCGTTTTTTAATTTGATGATGATTTAACAACCAAAATTATTAAAATATATTTTTTTATTTACTCTAAACATCAACTCCTTATCCATTAGTCGTTAGCAATATAGCGTATAGCGTACAGCGTTTAGCGTATAGTTTTGGATTAGTAAGATACAAGTGCTTATAATTTACTAATTGACCTATTTATCAATTAAATTTAATTTAATAATCTGCAATTTACCCGATTAATTCTAATCTGATTCCCTCTTTTAAAACTATGCGCTCTACGCTAAACGCTATACGCTGGTTTGCGCGAGATACGAATTAATTTAGAACAATCCCACCGTATTCCCATTTTCATCAATATCTACCTTGGTAGATGCCGGAACCGAAGGTAATCCTGGCATAGTCATCATGGTCCCTAAAAGAGGATAGAGGAAACCTGCGCCTACTGATGCTCTGACATCCCGGACGGGTATACGGAAATGACGGGGTCTACCTTTGACTGAGGGGTTATGAGATAAAGAAAGGTGAGTCTTAGCCATACACATCGGTAGTTTATCGAAACCTATCTCGGTAAATAATTTAATCTTCTTTTCGGCTAAGCCGGCATAATCAACTCCCTCTGCCCCGTAGATCTTGGTGGCGATAGTCTCAATCTTTTCTTTAATGGGTAAATCTAAGGGATAGAGGTGGTGGAAGCTAGTGGGTTCTTTGGTTGCTTCTATTACAGCTTCGGCCAATTCTATTCCTCCTTTTCCTCCTTTGGCCCAGACATTATGGGTAACCGCAGCGGTTGCTCCGGCGGCCAGGGATCTCTCTTTGATCAGCTCAATCTCAGCCGGGGTATCGGTGGGGAAGTGGTTGATCACGACGATGGGAGATACTCCGTGTAAGAGCACATTTTCTATCTGTTTCTCTAAGTTCTCACACCCTTTGGCTACAGAGTCTAAATCTTCCCGGGCTAAAGTTTCCTGGTCCAATGGTTTACCAGCAACTACCTTGATAGCCCCACCGTGCATCTTTAAGGCTCTTATGGTACATACTACTACTGCTGAATCTATTTTCAGGCCACTGGTGCGGCATTTGATGTTACACATTTTCTCAAAGCCCATATCTGCTCCGAAGCCGGATTCGGTCACCACATAATCTCCCAATTTACAGGCGATCAGGTCAGCTAAAACCGAATTGTTGCCATGGGCGATATTGGCAAAAGGACCACAGTGCATCAGACAGGGACCGTGTTCTAAAGTTTGAATGAGATTGGGCTTTAGAGCATCTTTTAGGAGAACAGTCATGGCTCCGGCGGCTTTTAGGTCTTCGGCGGTTACAGGATTGCCATCAGTGGTATAGGCTACGGTCATCCGACCTAATCTTTCTCGAAGATCAAAGACATTGGTAGCTAAAGAGAGGATAGCCATTACCTCTGAGGCCACCGTGATATCATA
>JBAUBA010000003.1:0-5415 GCA_049676265.1 Atribacterota bacterium | reverse complement strand
TAGCCCAATCTGGCAAATCATACCCTTTCGGATAGGCAAGAGTTACATCCATTCCGTATCTTGGGAATAAAAGCACTTGGGTAAGCGGAACTGAAATTGGTTTCTTATGACTGGTTGCATAAGCCCATATAATAGATACTTTGGTACGTTTTAAATCTCCTATTTTTTCTTTCATGGTCATTAAATCAGCTATTCCCTGCATCGGATGATATAAATCACATTGCAAATTCATAATGGGAACTGTCGACCATTTTTCCATTTCTCTTAAGTATTTATTTCCTGTTTCCCATGCACAATTCCTACAAGCTATAGCATGACCAAATCTGGATAAAATAACAGCTGTATCCTTAGCTACTTCACCATGAGATATTTGCATAGTACTTGTATCAAGAAAATTACCATGACCGCCTAAATGAGCGATCCCTGCTTCCATAGAGTTTCTGGTTCGGGTTGATTGCTCAAAAAACATTAAAAATATTGTCTTATATAGTAGATAAGGTGTTGGCACCCCCATGGCAAATTTTTTCTTTAAATCAAGAGAAACTTCAAGTAAAGTGTCTATTTCTCCCTTAGTCCAATCTTGAAGTGTAATAAAATGTTTACCTTTAAATATAGTTTGCATTTACTTTTCCCTCCCTTTTCTATAAATATATTTTATTTGAGATAATTATTAAGATAAATTACTGGAATTGTAGTCATGTCCCTTAAAAATTTGGATATATTTTATTCATATTCTTTTACTTTTTCTAATATTTTTATAAAATTAAAACTCGTATAAGATTTACATCAATTAAAATTTATAAAGCCAAAGATGTTCTACTTAATTTTAGTTTTTATTAACTTTCCATATCCTTTTGCTCCAATAATTCCTTTATCCGCTCTATATACTACTTCTCCACGAACAATAGTTATGTAAATCTGTCCTTTTAATTCTTTTCCGGCAAGCGGAGAATATTTCCCTTTGCTTTCTAATTTTGATGGCTCTACCACCCATTTCTTATCTAAATCCACAATGGTGAAATCTGCATCACCTCCGACTTTTATTATTCCTTTTTGAGGATAAAGTCCATATCTTTTGGCTGTCTTTTCTGACATCAGTTTCTGAATCTCACTCAAGGTTAACCTTCCTTGGTGATATCCGTAATGAAGCATGGTTGGAACGGCTAATTGTGTACCGGGAATACCTGCATAATTTTTCCAGATATCAGGAGAGGATTTTTCCTCAGGATATTTTCCGGCGGCATGGTCGGTGCAAATAAAATCGATTGAACCATCTTTCAACCCCCGCCAAAGTTCTTCCCTGTCCTCTTCTTTGCGTAAAGGTGGAGCAATTTTCAATATTGACCCCATCTTTTTAAAATCTTCTGCTGTAAAAATTAAATACTGAGGACAGGTTTCTGTAGTTGCATCCACCCCGTAAGACTTCGCCCATCGGATAACATTTAACCCTTCTTTGGTAGAAAGATGCACGATGTGAAGTTTATTTCCAACTTTTTTGGTAATTCCCACTACAGACCATATTGCTTCCGGCTCTGCTTCATAGGTTCTTCCTTCAGACCAACTCTCAGGGTCTTCTCTCCCCATCTTCTGCACTAGATGGGAATAATAATCTACCAGATAATAATCTTCAGCATGTACTGCACATACCAGATTTAATTCTTTCATTAATCTGAAGGCTTTATCCATATCAGGGACAGGCATTCTGGGATAGAGTTCCATTCCGGAAATGGTGTAAAATTTTACCCCAATAATGCCTCTATCTTTTAATTCTTTTAAACTTCTCTTATATTCTCCTGATTCAACCTGCTCGGGAGTTACTCCTCCCCAGAAAGCAAAATCCACATAAGCTTTTGGTTTAACTATATTCAATTTGTAGTCAAAGTTTTTGCCATTAGTAACCGGAGGAATAGAAGTACAGGGCATGTCGATAATAGTGGTAATGCCACCAGCTGCCGCACTCTTGGTCCCGGTTTCGAAATCTTCTCTCCCGGTAAACCCGGGGTCATCAAAATGAACATGGGGGTCGATAAAGCCGGGGAATACTATATTCCCCTTTGCGTCAATTTCTTTTTCCACGGGGAGTAAAGCCTCACCATGTGGCACAATATCCTTTATCTTCCCTTTTTCAATATAAATATTTACCGTTTTTAATTGATTCTTTTCTACAATTCGGGCATTTTTAATCCTTATCATATTGTCTCCTCTTTATTTACCCACTTAGTAGTACTTTTCTTTGAAAAAACCCGCAAAAAACAAGTTTTAAAAATTGGTAGGAGTAGTTGCGGAAATAATAACAAGATCTTCGTTTCCAATGCTGGTGATTTTATGGGGAATGCTCGCAATGTAATAGATACTATCGCCCTCTTCCAATATGAAAAATTCATCCCCAATTTTAATTTCCATTTTTCCTTCCATCACCAGAGTACATTCTTCATCTTCGTGGGATAGAGGTTTGCTACAGCTACTTGCTCCTACCTCTATCCGGGTTCTGATCATCTGAATTCGGTGACTCACATCAGGGGAGAGCAATTCATAGGTCAGATGAGATTTAGGAAATTTTAAAACTCTGCGTTTATTTTTTCTTACTATTACGCTTTGTTTTTTATCATCAATTAAGAAATAAAACATTGGTACATTTAAAGCTTTGGCTATCTCTCTTAAAGCCATAATCGATGGGGAAGCCATCCCTCGCTCCACCTGGCTTAAATAACTGGGAGTTTTACCTATCTTTTTAGCAAAAGCAGTAAGGTTTACACCCTTAGAAATACGTAGTTTGCGGATTCTATTTCCCAGTCTTTCATTCTCAATCATCATTTAATCTTCATCCTCTTTCCTCCGGTGGAATTTCGCCTACTTGCTATACTAAAAATTCAAGGTTTGATTCCGGTTAGATTTTTTTTGGAGGTTTATATTTTTTAAAATATATTTAATTATTGTAATTTTATTTAAACACATTTAAAATTATTTTACAAGAACATATTATAAAATATTTTAAAGATATTTAAAAGCCAAATAATCGAGGTACAAACATTGAAAGAGGCTCAAAAAAGGTTATTATAAATAATACTATGACTTCTGCAACAATAAAAGGCCAGATTGCTTTGCTTATTGCTTCTAAAGATAATTTGGATATGCCACAGGCTACAAACAAACAAGCACCCACGGGGGGAGTCATTAGCGCTATATTTAAAGAAAGAACCATGATAATACCAAATTGAATAGGGGGAACACCGACACTAACTGCTAAAGGATGTAGAATTGGACCTAATATCACTAATGCAGCCGCAATGTCCATAAACATTCCCACAATCAACATTAAAATATTAATCATTAATAGAATAACATATTTGTTATGACTAATAGTTAAAAATGTATTGGCAATCTGTTCCGGTATACGTTCAGAAGCCAAAATCCAACCTAAAATTGAAGCAGATGCAATTATTAAAAACACTACACCAGTAGTCCGGGCGGTCTGTTCTAACAATTTCGGGATATCCGATAATTTTACCGTTTTAAAAATAAAAGTACCCACTATAAAGGCATAAGCAACTGCTATAGCCGCAGCCTCGGTAGGAGTAAACATGCCTGATAAAATTCCTCCTAAAATTATTACCGGCATAAGCAATGCTGAAATCGCTTCTTTAAAAGCTTTTAACATCTCCAATAATGTAGCTCGTTTTTCTTTTTTAGGATAACCCCGCTTATAAGAAATGTATCCTGCCAATATCATTAATATCAAGCCTAACAACAAACCGGGTAAAATCCCCGCTGCAAATAATCCGGCAATAGATACACCCATTAATGAACCATAAATAACCATCATATTGCTGGGAGGAATAGTGGGACCAATAATAGAAGATGCTGCAGTTACAGCAGCACTAAAATCCTTATCATATCCATCTTCCACCATCGCCGGTATTAACATGGTCCCGATTGCAGCTGTGTCTGATACAGCTGCCCCGGTCATTCCTGCAAAAAATATACTGGCAACAATATTAGCATGAGCTAAACCACCCCGTAGATGCCCCACTAACACATTTGCAAAATTAACTAATCTGGTAGTTATTCCTGACTTATTCATGATTTGACCGGCTAAAATAAAAAAAGGCATTGCCATTAAGGTAAACATATCCAGTCCGGCAAAAAACCTCTGAGGAATCATATTAAGTAAGATGGGCATATCCATTTTTAAAAAAACAAACAGAGCGGTTGCACCCAAAGCAAATCCAATAGGCATGCCTGCAAAGAGCATTATTAAAAAAGATAAACCCATAAATCCGAGCATAATTATTGTCACTCCATAATTTTTATTTTTACACGCTCACTTCTTTTAACGCCCCTTCTACTTCCGTCTCTCCTAACAATTCGTTAAAAGTTATATCCGGTTTAAAGCTCATTATAATTTGAATTATTTGTTGAATAATTGCCAGTACTCCGGATACCGGAATACTTAATAAAGCCCAGAACATACTAATCCCCAATCCCATAGAAAGCTGTGGGATAGCTTTATTTGCTATATACATTCCTTTATAACTTAAGACACTTAAAAAAATTAAAATAATAATGTTAACTAAAAGATTTAATATTCTGGCATATTTTATGGGTATATTTCTGATAATCAATTGTATACCTACATGTTCTTTATCTTTTATTCCAATGCTTATACTTAACAGCGCAGCCCAGATCATCAAATATCTGGCTAATTCTTCAGTCCAACCAAGTGAATCGCGGAGAACATATCTAAAAAAAACACCTATTAAAACAGTTAAAACCATTACTGCTGCTAATATAATTACAATGAAAATTGTTATTTTAGCCAAATAATTTCCTAGGGCATTAGCTTTTTCAAAAATTGTTCTTTGTTTCAATTTTCTATCTCCATAAAAATGTTTTAATAGATATCACAATAGAGGGAGGATAAATTTATCCCCCCTCTATTTTTCCTTATTATAAACCCAGGGCATCCTGCGCTTTTTTAATTGCATCTAAATATTTTTGAGCTAATTCTTTTCCCTCGTCCTTGTACTCATCTTCGATGAACTTCATTGCTGCCGGAATGGTAACATCCTTAAACATTTGCAGTTCTTCGGCAGTTGGTTTATAGACTTCCATTTTAGTGGCTAAATATGGTACGCCTTCCTCCGAGGTTTCAATTAGACGATTCACTCCTCTACCTGCGACATTTCCAACCCGGGCTGCTTCTTCAACTACGACCTTCTGTTGGTCGGTAAGAGCATTAAACCATTCACTATTTATTACCCAAACATAAGGTGTATACATATGATTGGTTAAAGATAAATATTTTTGCACTTCTTCCAATTTACCTATTTTTATGATCGGTGCTGGGTTATGTTGACCATCTACTACTCCGGTCTGTAAAGAAGTGTATACTTCTGCCCAGGCAATGGGAGTAGC
>JBAUBA010000002.1:0-6217 GCA_049676265.1 Atribacterota bacterium | reverse complement strand
CGCTCTACGCTAATTTAATATTCTAATTCAGGATCTATTCTGCTTTCTGGTTCTTCCCCGTAATAAATCTTCACTATATTATCAAAAACAGACTTTATATTTTCTTCTAATGCTCTATCAGTATATCCTGCGGTATGAGGACTCATCACTACATTACCTAATTGGCTAAAATCATATTTACTGGGTAGTACTGCTCTTTGTTCCGATGAAGGATATTGATACCAGGTATCTATTGCTGCTCCGGTAATATTACCTTCTTTTAAAGATTTAAATAAAGCTTCCTCGTCTATTACCACGCCTCGGGAAATATTTATAAGATATTTTCCCTTCATTAACTTTAGCTCTTTCTCTCCAATCAACCCACTGGTTTCTTTGGTAAGAGGAACAGCTACAACAATAAAATCTGATTCTTTAATCACTTTTTCTAAATCTTTTTTCTCTCCCAAAAATACCAAAATATCTTTCTTTTTTAAATCCTTCTCTTCTATCTTCCTCTTTAAGGCAAACACTTTCATGCCCAAGGCATGACCTATTTTAGCAATCTCCCATCCGATTGACCCCAGACCTACTATCCCTAAACTTTTCCCCTGAAGTTGAACGGTAGGCTGTTTAGCAGGAAAACCATGCCATCTACCTAATCTTAAATCTCTGTCGTTAATAACAATATTTTTAGCTAAAGCTAAAATAAGGGCAAAAGCGTGTTCGGCAACTGCATTCTTATTAGCATGGATATTACAAATAAATATATCTGGATAGTTCTTATACAAGCTGAAATCTAATTTATCCACTCCTGCAAAAGGAATCTGAATTAATTTTAATTTTTTAGCCTGCTCAAGGCCTTCTTTAGTAAAAGTTCCTCCTATCACCACTTCAACTTCTTTGAGATATTTTTTAATAGTTTTTCCTTCATCTTTTTCAGGGATAATGAACTCTAAATTAAGTTTTACTTTTTTATTTAATTCATTAAAAGCCTTTTCCCATACTTGATATTTTACCATCTTACTCAATATCAAAACTTTTATCTTTGTCCTATCTTTGATCTCTCTTTTTCTTTCCGTTTCTTGTAGAAAAGTTCGGACTGCAATTATATGCTTGCATTCAAGTTTTAATTTTCGAGCTCTTCTTAAAAAATCCATACATTCGCACTGAGGGATATTAATATCAACCTTATAGGATTTTCCTGGTTTTGAACTACTTACTAAAAAATAATCACCTTTTTGTTCTACCTTTAAATCTTTAGCAGACTTCCCCCTCTTACTTATTTCTTCTTCGGTCAAAGCTCTTTTGGCTAAGTCATCAGCCATGAAGTTGTTATCTCTACTACTCCAGATGAAATATACTTTCCCTGGAATGGTTCGAATGATTTCTTCAACCCGATTAAACAATGGAATTATTCCTTTATTCTTGACTTTATATTTTTTGTTTAATTGTTTAACTACTAATTGGCTATCACAATAGGCATCTATTCTCTCCGGATTTATTTCTTTTGCCTCTTCCAATCCTCTAATTAAGGCTTTATATTCAGCAATATTATTGGTTCCATACCCAATGGCTTCACTTATTTTTTTTAACAATTCTCCATCTTTATAAATTACTATTCCAATTGCCATATTCCCCGGATTGGGATAACAGGCACCATCTACTTTCATTAATACCTTAGTCATATTTCTCAACTTCCTTATCAAAATCACTTTTTAATATTTTTTTGATTAAATCTACTACTTCTTGCGGTTTTTTAGCGTAGATTAATTGTTTGTCTTCTTCGTATTTTTTAAATAAAAGACCCAAGTCAAAATTTAAAGAAATAACTTTTTTACCAATATTTAAAGCCAAAGCAATCTCCGAAATAGTCCCGGTTCTTCCGGGAAGTGCAACTACCACTTTGCCGGTTAAAACATTGATGTAATTTCGGGCAAGACCTGCTCCTGTCAATATGGGAATGTCGATAAATTCAGAAGCCCACTCGGCATTTGTGCCTGGTAAAATACCAACAGTTAACCCGCCATTTTCTTTCGCCCCACGAGCTGAGGCTTCCATAATTCCGGAAGCTCTCCCACCGTTTAATAAAATCCACCCCTCCCTGGCGATTAGACCGCCCAAGCAGCGAGCATCTTCATAGTCATCAGCGTTAACTATTTCTCCTCCACCCATAACTCCGATAATAATCTTACGAATAATAATCCCCTTCTCTCTTTTTAAATAAAATATAATTATCTTAAAATAAATTTCTCTTATTATTTTAAAGGTGACATAGATACCCTTTTGTAGTAAAATAATGATGGCAATATTATATATTAAAAAATATTTTTTGTCACATGTATTATAAAATAGTGAATAGTCGTTAGTGAATAGTTAAGAAAGGAAAATAAGAAGAATGGATGAAAGAATAAGGTACGCCTTTGAACATACTGAAATATTAAAAAGACCCAAACAGTTAATATCCACCTTCGGTTCTTCGGTAATTCATTATTATGTGCTAACCGAACCGGTATATTCTGAATTTACCAAGGATAATTTAGAAACTGTGGTAAGGGAAGGAAGGGTCAGTTGGTATCAACCAAAATTACTTACTCCTACTTATATGTTTAGGATAGAGGGGTTTAGCAGAGAAGCTAAAAACGCATTTGAAACCTTGGCCAGCCAATATCCTGATTTAGCAGGAATTCTTTACAAATTTAAAGTTAACAAAGAACTTGACGAAATGAATTTCGTTTCCGGTCCTTTGTTAACCGTAGCAGAAAATATCAATAATGAAATTAACAAAAAGGGAGATTCTCTTTGTGCTGTTATTAAAGGAGTAGCTGGTCTCTGGGATGTCTCACTTTCTAAGTTTATTTTAGACATGATGGCTAGAAGTATGTATTCGGCTCAGATACCTGATTTTACAAGTAAAGGATTTTTAGGTATAAACCAGACTGGTCAAGCTACTATCACTAAAGATAGGCACGGTGTTCCGGTGGCTGCCCGAGAAGAAATAGAAAGATTATTTGAATTAGTAAAAAAAGGAGAATTAGCGCCGGTTAAATTAAAAGGAGAATTAGATAATTGGGGATTATTCGAACATTATCAGGATAGATTTTTTAGTCTTTTTAAAAAGAGGTAATAAAATAATTAAAACTGTTTCCTCTTCTTTTCACTCAAATATAGAAAATACATTAATACTGCTGCTACTATACTCAAAAAGAATATTGCAGGCCAAATATTTTTAATTCCATATTTTCTTATATAATCTCCGCTAATTAATGGTCCCAGGGCGAATCCTGCTCCCATTATAACCGGTATAACTGCATTAAATCTTCCCCGATGGGACATAGGAGTATGATTTGCAATATAAACATTTGAATTGGTAGTGACCAATATTTCCCCCATACTCCAGATTACCGTGGACAACAATAACCAGGGTAAACCAGTTATAAAAAATATTATGCCAAATCCTATAGCGTATAATACTCCGGCTATAGCCACATTAAGCACCGGTTTTATTTTATGGGTAAGGCTTATTACAATTATAGTCAGAAAAGATACTACAAGGGCATTAGTAGTCATAATTACCCCAAATATTTTAGGACCTTTATCTCCAAATAACTCAATAACCTGAATGGGAATACTAAAAGTTGTCTGAGCATAAACAAAGCTATAAATTAAGGATATCAGGGTAAATAATAAAAGTCTGGGTCTTCTCCATAAAACTTGCCACAAATTACCCCTTTCGGCTTTTTCGTAATTATTTTCCAGTTGGTAGCTCTCTTCTATCTTTTCTCTTGAGGGAAGAGTCTCTTTAACAAACAAATAGACTAAAGTTAAAGAAGCAAATGTAGTGGCAGCATCTCCCAAAAATATCCACATTAAATAATTATTATAAAGAAACCCCGCAATTAGCGGCCCCACAGCAAATCCTATATTGCCGCCTAAATACAAAAGAGAAAAGGCAGCTTTTCGGTTGCCCGGATTAGTTAAATCTGTGGTCATGGCTGCGCTGGCAGGTTGAGCTGCTCCTAGAAAAAATGCGGACAAAATCAATAACCTGGGAATAAAAAATGGATTATTTAAAAATGCGCAAGGTATAAGGCAAATTGCTGCCAAGCACTGAAATAAAAGAAGTATTTTCTTTCTTCCTAACCAATCAGCTAATCTTCCTCCCACTATTAAACCGGGGAGATGAGCTGTAACGGCAAGCATCACTATAAAACCGGCTTCCCCTTCATCCATTAATAGAGTTTTAGTTAAATATATAGTTAAAAAAGGATATACAAAAGCACCCATCGAGTTTACCATTCGGGCAAAAAATAATATATAGATGCTTTTGGGTAATTTAGTATAATGATTTAACATTTTAGGTAATTTCATATTGCTGTCTTATTCTTTTACCCTCTGTTTTATAGCTTCAAAAATAAAATCCGGTTTTGCTCTTCCTTTGGTATAGCGCATAACCTGGCCTACTAAATAGTTTAAAGCCTTCTCTTTCCCCTGGTTAAAATCCTCAACTGATTTGGGATTTTCATTAACTACTTTATCAACTATCTTTATTAATTCATTCTCATCAGTAATTTGGGTAATTCCGCTTTCTTTTACAATTTGAGAGGCATCTTTCCCAGTTTTAAACATTTTTTCAAAAACATCTTTAGCCATCTTACCGCTAATTATTCCTTCATCCATTAATTTTAACATCCCAACTAATTTTTCTGGAGAAACAGGAGAGTCTTTTATTTCTACTTTCTCTTCGTTTAAATATCGAATTAATTCTCCCATAATCCAATTACTTAAAACTTTACTATCTGAATATAAAGAAACAGCTTTTTCATAATAGTCACCTAATGCTTTACTCGAAGTTAAAATTTCTGCATCATATTCAGGAATTTGATAATCTTTAATAAATCTCTTTCTTCTTGCTTCAGGCAATTCAGGGAGGTTTTTTCTAATATTATTCATCATCTTTAAATCTACCTTAAGAGGCAGGAGATCTGGTTCAGGGAAATAACGGTAATCATGAGCTTCTTCTTTACTCCGCATTGAGACAGTAATAAACTTTGATTCATCCCAGTGCCTGGTTTCCTGCATTATCTTTTCTCCCTCAGCCAAGAGCTTCTTTTGGCGGTCCACCTCAAATTGCAAAGCTTTCTTAACTGCCTTAAAAGAATTTACATTCTTTATTTCTACCTTGATACCTAAAGCACCGGTTTTCGCATCTCTAAGTGAAATATTAGCATCGCAACGCATCGAACCTTCTTCCATATTGCCATCACATACTCCCAAATGCTGGACTATGCTTCTTAATTTTACCAAGAATATTTGAGCTTCTTCGGGAGAACGAAAATCAGGCTCGGTTACAATCTCCGCCAAAGGAATTCCGCAACGGTTATAATCTGCTAGAGAGTAAGATGAGAAAGTAATATCCCCTTCGTGAACCAACTTACCGGCATCTTCCTCTATATGAACCCGGGTGATTCTAATCTTGCGCTTTTCTGTACTTTCAGGGAGGGAAATCTCCATATATCCATTTATCCCCAAAGGAGTATCGTATTGAGAAATCTGATAAGCTTTGGGCAAATCGGGATAAAAATAGTTTTTCCGGTGAAATCTGCTTACCTGATTAATTTTACAATTTAAAGCCACCGAAGTTCTTACGGCAAATTCTAATACTTTTTTATTAAGTACGGGAAGTGAACCGGGCAAACCCAAACACACCGGACAGGTATTGGTATTGGGCTCTTTACCGATATAATCAGTACTGCACTGACAAAATATTTTTGCTTTAGTCATTAATTGGATATGAATTTCTAAACCGATTACTACTTCTTCTTTCATTCTGCTGCCTCCTTATGTTTTGTTGGTTTTATCGATGGCTTCCTCTTTTCTACATCATTATTTTGTTCAAAGTTAAAGGCTGCTCGAAGTATAGTTTCTTCACTAAAATGCCTGCCGATAATTTGTAAACCTATGGGCAAATTACTTTTACTGTATCCACAATTAATAGAGATTGCGGGTAGGCCGGCTAAATTAATAGGGATAGTATAAATATCAGTGAGATACATAGTTAAAGGGTCTGATACCTTCTCGTTCAGCTTAAAAGCAGGGGTAGGCGAAACAGGAGTAACAAGGATATCGTATTTACTAAATACCTTATCAAAATCTTCTTTTATTAAAGTACGAACTTTCTGGGCTTTCAAATAATAAGCATCATAATAACCTGAACTCAAGGCATATGTACCCAGCATAA
>JBAUBA010000001.1:0-1936 GCA_049676265.1 Atribacterota bacterium | reverse complement strand
ATCGGTAAATTATGTAGAATGATAGAAAAAATAACCATTCCCAATAGAGCAAAGGGATAGATCGCCCCATATCCGGCAGCCGGTTCATCGCTCCCCACTGCTTCTATGGCAGCTCCTAACCCGGGAGTGGAAGTCATGCCCCCACAAAGAGCTCCGACTAACATAATCCAATTTAACTTAAATATGTACCTGCCTACCAGATAACCGGTGATTATAGTTATCAGACCGACTACTAAAGAAGTGATAACTAAATAAATTCCTGTACCGGATAGAGCTGTAAAGGCATAAAAACCATATCTTAACCCTATTATGGCCAAAAAGAAAGCCAGGGAAATTTCCCGAATAACCCCTAATATTTTATTATCCATTCTAAAATTAAGAATACCGATTTTACCGATATGCCCTAAAATTAATGAAGCTAATAAGACTCCGCCGGTTGAACCAAAGCCTACATAGCCAAGTGGTCCTAAATTAAATTTTAATCTCCCAAAAGTGTAACCTAAAAAACAGGCTACTATAAAAGCGGCCAAATCAAAACGAACAGTATCTTGCTTTCTATCGATAGAGTTGCTCATTCTGGTTTCATTTATTTCCCGGGAAAATATTTCCCGCTCTTTTTTAACATCTATTTTAAATATTACCGGTAAAAAATTTACAGCAAGGATTACAATCAGCACCCCAAAGGGATAGCCTACAGAATGTCCAATCCCTATCCCGGCTTCTGCGCTTTTTACAAATTGCTTTTTCCGTTCCTCGGTTAGGAAATCTGCGTCTTTTGCTTTTGCTGTCCCGAGCGGATCAATTGCCTTTAATAATTCCTGTTTTTTTCTTTCGGACAAAGAATCGTAATTTTCAACTAATTGGGAAGAATACTCGCGGGCAGATTCCAGGGCAGCTGCTAAACCAGGAGAACTGGTTAACGCTCCAGTATATACTCCTGTTACTTCATAAGAATTTATCCCTGGTAAAATTAAGGCCATCCCATAGGTTGCCGCGGCGCCCGTAAAAGTTATTAAAAAACCTAGAATAATAAATTTTGAGCCATATTTTTTTATAATTATCCCTATATCTTTTGCGGCAAGCAGTCCAACCGAAGCAATAAAAAGGATTAAAAAGAGGGTAAAAAAACCTTCATCAATTACTCCGCTTTTTACTAGCTGTAAGGCAGTATTGTGTCCTGATTTGTTTATTGGGAAAGTACTGGCTAATCTGTAAACCCTCCACCCAATAACCAACCCTACAAAAAGACAGCCGGATACTCCAAAAGTAAATTTACCAAATTGTATCTTGCCAAAGAACATCCCCAGGAAAACGGTTATCATCATAAGGACAAAGGGATTCATTATCCAGGCTGCTAAATTAAATTGCATTAGATCTCTACTCTCCTTCTATCAAAATTAATTAACTTGCCCGACAGTTATAAGGAATTTCTTTCTTTTACCCGGGTTAACAGTATCTTCTTTTGATTTAATGCCGGTTTTTCCAAAGTAATATTTAGTAATTCTTTTAGTACCTGGCCTATCTCTTTCCCTTCTTTACATCCTAATTCAATTAGATCTTTGCCGTTTACGGCTAAATCTCTAAGGGATACAGGTGGTTTTTCCTGCAGAATTTCTCTTACATTATTTTCTGCTCTTTCGATTTCAACTGATTTAGATTTTTCAGAACTTCGGCTTTCCTTGATAAGTGCTTTCTTTAATTCCCAGGCATCTTCTAAATTTTCCATGCCTATTCTGGAAGCAAGATTTCTTATATTCATTTTTTTAGAAAAATCAATGTCTTGATAATTTTCCTGAGTTAGCATAGTTACTTTTCTAATTACCGCGTTCTTAAATTTTATCCGCTGCAATATTTTAACAATAATCTCTTTTTTTTCATCTAAGCGAGGTATATATTTTATATTATATAATATAGCCGATAACCGCAAACTTAAATC